>NZ_CAAGTW010000004.1:0-241508 GCF_900774285.1 Methanococcoides sp. NM1 | reverse complement strand
TGTTGATATTACCGTCAGTATCCACAGTTCTTGTACTGATCTGGTAGATGGTAGCTTCATCAAGACCGGTTGCTACATAGGAACTGTCAGGATCACTGACATTGGCTGTAAACACATTATTAAGATAGATCATGGTATGACTGAAATCTGGATCAGCAGGATTAGTCCAGTTCCATGTTATTGAACTACCACTAACACTTGATTCGTCCAGGCTGGTTACACTGGCCGGTGCAGTAAGGTCCAGGGTGGTTGCAGTATCATTTACCCAGGTAGTGTTGATATTACCGTCAGTATCAACAGTCCTTGTACTCAATTCATAACTGGTATCAGCACTAAGACCGGTAGCATTGTAAGAAGTTGAACTGCTGTTTAACTTGAAAAAACCGTCAAGATAAATCTCGACATGATCAAAGTCAGGATCAGAAGGATTAGTCCAGCTCCAGTTGATCCAGGTTTCACCAGGATCTCCACTAAGACCGGTTACACTGGAAGGTGCAGTGGTATCATTAGTAAATGCTCCAGATATTACAAGCGCAAAAGGTTGTGGTCCTGACGGTATATTTATTCCGTTAACTGATATATTGTACCATCCACCCTCAGTGACTTCCAGATAGATCTGTTCTACATTATTTTTTGTATCCGGTGCCCCATTACCGTAATAAATCGTGGTATTTGGAGATTCAAGTTTTAGATCAAGATTGTTCACAAGCGTATCAGCTGCCGAAAGTGAGGCCGGATAATCTGTCCAGACAAGGGATATCTTAAGAGGGGGTCCACTGCTGATATATTGTTCAGTATGCCAACTCTCATTACTCAGACCTGTTTTGTTATCAAAGTAACGAATACCTACAGGAGAAGATGGAAATAGCGAGTTGTAAAGGTCAACCCTGCCCCAACCCTGGTTGTTTACATGGTTTCCTGTATCCACTGCCCCGTTTACCAGAGTGGCTTTTATGAGTGCTGCAGAAGGAGGAATTGGATCATTTTCAACGTAATACTGCCTTACAAGTGCTGCGGTACCGGCAGTTAGCGGAGTTGACATGCTTGTGCCACCCATATATGCATAGTCATCATCTACTATTCCCCAATAATTCCCTGTCCCTGCTTGGCTTGAACGTATGGAAGCAATCCATGTTCCAGGTGCTATGACATCTGGTTTTATTCTTCCGTCATCTGTAGGTCCACAACTGCTGAAGGACGCGATATCATCTGGGTTATCTGCGGATAGATATGGTGGGCGGAAATTTTCCGAAGCTCCTACAGAAAGACAATTTTTTGCAGTTGCAGGTGGTAAAATTGACTCATTTATGGAATATTGGCGAGAGTTGCCTGCTGCAAATAAGATCAACATCTCGGGCTGATTCCACATAAACTCATCAACTGTTTGAGATCGACTGGTGTAAGAACCATATTTGCTAGAATTATTAACGCCCCAACTATTACTATGAATCCTTGCACCATCGGAATATGCTTGAGTAAATAGAGCGTTCAAATCAACAGAATAAAGGTTTCCAACTGAATCTCCAATTGCCTGAAATACAAGTTGTGCTTCTGGCGCTGCACCACTATATAATCCGCTGGAATTTAATCCGTTTCCCATTGCAGAACCAGCTACATGTGTGCCGTGTCCATGTCCATCCGAAGCATCAGAATCTCCCCAACTGTATATTTCTTTAATACGTCCTTCCAGATCATCATGCATAGATGTATCATTTACTCCGGTATCAAGACCAGTGTCAGCAATGCCTATAATCTGCTCGCTGCCGTTAAGCCCATAATTGTTCCTTGCTGGAATGACATTCATTATGATGGTAGCATTGTTGTTTAGCAAGACAGGTTGAAGGTGATTCTCTATCCAGCTTACTCCATCCAAAGCTGCAATATCAGATATTTTCGTTCTGTCGATTTTAACTCGAATTATATCTCCGGCATCATCAACAATTTCCCCACCAAGTCCGGTGATCTCATTTAAAATGCGCTCATTGTCCTCTGCATCAAAAAGCACAACAATAATATCTACCTGACCGGGATCTTCAGGAATTGAGGAAAGAGCCGGGCTGATCCTGTATGATGGATGATAAGGACCAATCCATTGTACCGAATCCAGATTCTCGACCTCTGCTTTCACTGAAGCATTCATGCGTACAATAAAAGCATTGTTCGGCACATAATCGAAAATAATTGCACCAGTATTCCTTACATCCTGCTTCCATTCTTCAAGTATGAATCCTTTGAACTGAACGATATAATATTCATCGTTTTCTGAAGGAGAAATGCTTTCTGTAGATGCCATACTTGAAGCAAAAGTAACTTCTTCTGTGTTGAATTGTGCAGCTTTAAGTAAAATGTATCTTCCATCATTAGAAACACCGGAGACAGAACTGCTGCTATGGTCAAAACCACTTTCAGTAGTATTTTCCGGCAATGTTGTTCCTGAAGCTAATGTTAGCACGGAAAATAATGTTGCGATCACTAAAAGGATAGTGAAAAGCCAGATAGTTTTACTCTGCAACTCAACCCCCTCTTATTAACAAAGAAGTGCCCACTATACATTCTTGCAATGTTGGAAAGCCGTAGTTATTATTAATTACTTCTATAATGTCAAAGCCATATATAGCCTTTCATAAAAAATAAACTTTTGAATATTATCAATATGCTAAGCACCGTTTCTTTTAAAATATAAATTAACAAATATCTGCAACAAATTTTCAAATAATCATATTAAGAACTCATCACCTCCAAAAAAGTCAAAACGTCCTACCAAAAAACCAAAAAGAATATTACTGCACAACAACACATGATTACCTATGAGTGGGGAGATCAAATGGTATCGTGTGCCTGTTGATGAGGTTCTTACTTTACTGGACACCGATGAAGATGGTATTACTGCCGAAGAGGCACAAATTCGTCTTTCAAAGTATGGGTTCAATGAAGTTGAGGTAAAGAAAAAAGAGAGTTCCCTGCATCGATTTGCAAGGCAGTTCGCAAGCCCCCTCATTTATGTTCTTCTTGCCGCTTCACTTGTCACATTCATTCTTGAGGAATATGCGGATATGGCAGTCATTCTCGGAGTTGTCCTTGCCAATGCTGTCATAGGTTTCATCCAGGAAAGAAAAGCTGAAAATGCACTTGAGTCCCTTGCAAAGATGCTTGTTCCTGAAACAAGCATATTGAGGGACGGACAGAGAATGATAATACATAGCAGGGAACTTGTTGCAGGTGATATTGTACTCCTGGAAGCGGGTAACAGGATACCTGCTGACCTGCGATTGATGTACGTAAAGAACCTGCGCATAGATGAATCCATGCTTACCGGCGAATCCACAGCTGTGGAAAAGAATATCGATCCTATAGAGACCAAAAGCCTTCCACTTGCAGAGCAGAAGAACATCGCCTTTGGAGGCACACTGGTAACTCAGGGAAGCGGTCTTGGAATTGTGGTCGCTACGGGTTCTGAGAGTGAGATCGGAAAAATATCAGAACTGATCAGTAAAACAAAGAAGATCTCCACACCTCTTGTCAGAACTATCGACCAGATGGCAAAAGCACTTGCTGTTGTGATCATCGGTCTGGCAATATTAACTTTTATTATTGGAAAGCTCAGAGGATTCGAAAATCTGGATATCTTCTTCGCCGCTGTGAGCCTGGCAGTTGCAGCCATTCCTGAAGGTCTGCCTGCACTCATTACCATTTCACTGGCATTCGGAATAAAGCGAATGGCATCCCGAAATGCCATAATCCGAACCATGCCAGCGGTGGAAAGCCTTGGTTCGGCCACAGTCATTTGTTCTGACAAGACCGGTACGCTTACCAAGAACGAGATGACGGTCAGGAAGATCTACACTTTAGAAGGAAAGTTCGATGTGACTGGTGTGGGATATACTACAGAAGGTGATTTCGAACTGGAAAGGAAAAAGATCGATCCGCTTGATCATCCAGCATTGATGGACACCCTCAAAGCAGGGGAACTCTGTAACGATGCTTATTTGAGAGAAGATGGTGGCATAGATGGAGATCCCACCGAAGGAGCTCTTCTTGTATCTGCATCTAAAGCCGGAAAATTCTACATGCAAAGAGTTGACACCATCCCCTTCGAATCTGAAGAAAGGTTTATGGCAACATTGCATCAGGATGAAGAAAAAAATAGCTGGATATATGTGAAAGGATCTCCTGAAAAGCTGATCGAACTTTGCAGCCATCAGTTCAGTGGAAAAGAACTGTCATCTATTGATCCGGAAAAATTCCTTACAGCTGCAGAGGACATGGCATCTGATGGCCTTAGGGTCATTGCAACAGCCTACCGGAAACTGGAACAGGGAAAGGATGAGATCGAAGAGGAGGATACAAATGACCTCATATTCCTTGGGCTGCAGGGAATGATCGATCCTCCAAGGGAGGAAGTAAAAAGATCGATCTTCAAGTGCAATAATGCCGGCATCCGGGTGATAATGATAACCGGCGACCATATCCTGACAGGTCACACGATCGCCAGGCAACTGGGCATACGAACTGAGGGTGCTTTATCAGGAAGTGATATCCAGGGAATGTCAGATGAAGAGCTCACAGAAGCACTGAGAACAGTATCGGTCTTTGCAAGAACATCTCCTGAGGATAAATCAAGGATCGTTGGTCTCCTTAAGCAACAGGGCGAGGTCGTAGCAGTGACCGGCGATGGCATCAACGATGCACCGGCACTTGAGAATGCAGACATTGGTGTCGCCATGGGCAGATCAGGCACCGAAGTTGCAAAAGAAGCATCCGATATGGTGCTTGCAGATGATAATTTTGCATCCATTGTAAATGCTGTGGAAGAGGGAAGGAATGTCTATAACAAAATACAGAAGGTTATATTATGGACACTTCCAACTAATGCAGCAGAAGGATTGGCAGTGTTGGCTGCTGTTATTCTTGGACTAAAGAATCCACCATTGCTTCCACTACACATCCTCTGGATCAATACGATCACTGCACTGGGACTGGGAGCTACTATCACACTGGAACCGATGGAAAAGAAACTCCTGAACAGACCGCCAAGGCAACCAAAAGAACCACTTCTCCTGCCAGTAATAAAGCAAAGGATAGTCACAGTGGCATTATTAATGGTAACTGCTACATTTTTGCTATACTTTTTTGAAATGCTGCAGAACGGCAGGGATAGCAACACTGCTCAGACAATAGCACTCAACACAATAGTCTTCTTCGAGATATTCTATCTCTTCAACTGCAAGTCCATCCATGAGAATGTATTCAGAGAGCTGTTTTCGAACAAGTTCATGCTGATGGGTATTGCCTTGGTTCTCTCCCTTCAGGTATTCATTACATACAACCCTACAATGAATGCGATCCTTAAGACAAGCCCCATTGATCCTATGGACTGGATAGTAATAGGAGTTACCGCAAGCTCGGTCTTCTTCCTGATAGAGTTGGAAAAATATGTAAAAAAGAAAAGGAAAATGAATTAATCAATCAACCAATCAATCTTCATCACCACAGCAACTGCAGGAAACATTGCCTTTGAATGGAAGAATATGGGATTTTCCAAGGGTACATTGCATTACATGAAGCAGAATGCCAGGAGCGATAAACCGTTTACTCTCAATACTCATGTGAGGAAGAGGTTGGAAGGTTGGGAACAAAGAGTTTCTGTTAATGGATAACATAAAAAAGTGATATAATATTTTTCAGAAATAGCATCCGAAATTTCATATCTCTCAATTTGGGAGTAAATGTCTTTGTAATCGCCTTCTTTTAGTATCGCATGACTGCGCCGCGATGCACGGGAGATAGTTGTTAAAAGATAAATCCAATAGTTTTATATCCATTCTTTGATTATCGATTTAATGGTGAGATGTTATGAAAAGCAAGGTTTACAGGAAAATAATGATCGCAACCGATGGATCAAAAAACGCCAAAAAGGCAGTTTCCTGCGGAATTGAAATCGCAAGGTTAAGTGAGGCAAAGGTATATGCTGTACATGTTGTGCCCAAATATCTTTCTTTCTCAATGTTCACTGGCCCGAGACCGCCGAGCTGGGACGAAGTGTATGATATACTGAAAGAGGAGGGGAATGATGCACTTGAATATGTGCAGAAGGTAGGAGGAGATGCCGGTGTAAAGGTGGAATCCGTCCTGCTTGAAGGACATCCCGATAACGAGATTATCGATTTTGCAGAGAACAATGATATTGACATGGTGGTAGTAGGCACGCTTGGGCTGGTGAAGGCCACACTTGGTGATACAGGAATAGAAAAATTCCTGCTTGGAAGTGTGGCAGAGAATGTTATCAGACATTCCAAGGTACAGGTGCTTGCTGTGCGGTGAAGATAATAGGTCGTGCTCTCTGTGAAGGAAGAATACGGGAGAAAGAAAGGAATACGCTCTCCCAAAACGGCGATTATGCAAGTAAGTATCAACAAATTAAAAGGAAGCAAACTATATTCTGAGGAATTGGACATCGACTTGAAGAAAAACGATGATAAGGAACTTTTCAAGTGGTTTTTGGCCAGCATCCTTTTTGGAACAAGGATCTCTGAAACAATTGCAAAGAACACATACAAAGCTTTTGAAAATTATGATCTTTTAGAGCCAAAAAAAATACTGGATGCGGGTTGGGGCCTGCTGGTGAACCCTGTTATGAGAGAGGGCGGCTATGTGCGTTATGATTGGAAAACATCCACACAAATTCTTAAGAATTGTGAAATGCTTGTGACAGAGTACAATGGGAGTTTAAAAAATTTACATAAAGAAGCAAAAGACAACAAGGATTTGGAAAAAAAATTAATGGATTTTTATGGTATCGGTCCAGTAACAGCGAATATATTTCTGAGAGAATTAAGACCGTTATGGAGAAAGAGCGATCCAGAACCGTTGCCGATTGTAAAGAAAGTTGCCAAAAAATATGAGGTAGATATAAAAGAATATAACAGGAAAAGTTTGGATTTTGTTAGGATTGAGGCAGGTCTAATAAGATTGAGAAATGTGATAAAGAAGGATTCGATTCTATAATTTTTAGGTATCAATGACGATACCGTACCTCACACTCAGAACATAGATCATGACCTTTCAGATCAATATCCTCCGGACAATTTAAGAAGTGCATTACACACTGACTGTCAGGGCAGTGCCCGCTCCCGAATCTGATATTATCTTAGCGGCAATCGCTTTTGAATGTTAACGGCAATATGCCAATGCGTTATGTGTATGTACTGTATTATGTAATGCAGATGAATATTGAGAAGTAATTCTTAAATATCCCCATTATAAATCATCCATTTAATGGCTTCGTAAAATTCCTTGTACTGGCCGGATTTGGCATTCTCGCCCCCTTTCATCCAGTTGCGGAACGTCTGGTAGGATATACCTGCAGCTGGAGCAGCGTGTTTGTATGGCATCCCTCTTCGATATTCCCGCACAGGATTTTCAGGACTTCGGAATCGAGTTTACCTGTCCGACTAACTTTCGCCATGAACAACGGTCATGGGAAGCGATATAAAAAGGAAAGTTCAAGAACTGTCACATGACGTCCCTGTTATACAAAATGGATGTAATTTAGCAGCTCACACACAACGGACAGCCAAAGTGCTTGTAAATCTTTTCTTCGTATTCGCGAGTAGCTGTATCAGGCCATTTATCTTCTGAAAAACCCGGTGCACTATCCAGCGTGGAGCTAGCAACATCCAGAATAAAACTGTGTTTTTCCCCTAATTTGAAAACTCCCCAGGGAATGCCAACATATCCATCTCTATTTTTGAGCGACACAATGACGTATGGAATACAATTTTGCTCCAAGTCTATCATAAAGTCTACGAAATTCCCAATTTCTTTTCCCTCTGCATCCTTTATAGGATCTCTGGCTATGGTCTCTACAGATAACATCTTAGGTTTTGCCATATTCGAATTACCCCCGTTAATAATTCAGTAGGCATTTATCATGCCCGTAATAATTATTCAGGATGAAACTATTTAGTTATTATCATAAATGCAAAGGATAAGGAGTGGGTGCCTATGGTCACTAAAGAAGACGTGATGGAAGTTCTTAAGAAATGCTATGATCCCGAAATCCCAATCAATATCGTGGACCTTGGGTTAGTGTACGGTGTAGATGTTGAAGGCGACCAAGCTAATATCAAAATGACCCTGACAACGCCAGATTGCCCGATGTCTGCAGTGATTCTGGATAATGTCAAGCAGAAGGTTGAATCGATTGACGGTATAAAGAAGGCAGAAGTCGAGTTGGTCTGGGATCCTCCATGGACACCTGATCGGATATCAAAAAATGCAAAAAACGACTGAGAATGAAATAATGAACAAATATGACTTAGTTGCTCCATGAGGTGATTTACGACTTGTATCATTTTCCTGGAGTAGCTGCAGAGTAGGATTGTCCTTTTTGTTGTTCAATATGAGGATCTGTAGAAATCCTCACTACATGTGACATGAAGCCTTAACATACCTCTCAAGGTTGTGTATCACCAGCTTGACCTTAATTCCCTTTACCTGATTCCTGTACACTCTGATGTTTAGATTTGATTCAGGATTTATCGCTTTACAGCCCTGACAACCACAAAAGAGCCCTTTCCATGACCTGGGAGCACAGGCTCGATATCCTTTATGTCCTTCATATCCCTGAAGATGGTTTGGGTGGAAAAAAAGTCATCAAACCCTGAAATTTTGAGCAGGGACACGACCTCATTCACAGAATAGAAATTGGCAAGGCTATAGAACACATTTTTCTTTCTTTTTTCCGTATATGGCCTGCCTACGGTGCTGTTCTTATCTATAAACCCTATGATAAAGGAACCACTCGGCATTAGGATCCGGTTCACTTCCCTGAATGCAGATTCAATATCATCAAGGAAACAGATGGTTGTGACCATCAGTGCAAGGTCGAAACTGGAATCTGCAAAAGGGAGTTTTTCAGCCACACCATTGACCACTTCAATACCCCTTTTGTGGGCGATATCCAACATCCTGGACGAGGGGTCAACACCTAAAAGAATACCTAGTGGAGCTGCAAACCTGCCGCTTCCAACACCGATCTCGAGTCCTCTTGCATGTGATGGTATATTGGCCTTCAGTGCCTTAAGCTCCGATTCATAGGCCGGCCTGTTCTCCTCGAACCAGTTTTCGTATCCTAGATGTGTACCTTTCAAAGGGTTCAATCCTTGGCATGGGAGACATCTAACCTTGTAATTAAGTAAGAAATCAGCTGGGCAAACTTTTTAGCTGAGTCTTTAATAAATTAATAATTGAAAGCCCAATTCATCAAACTTTCCCTCACATGAGCATTGAGAGTAAACGGCTTATACAGATATAGGTCAATGTTGAAATAATTTCATTGTGATTGACTCATCTCGAGTATAATTCACAATAATCTCGTTGACTACATTAAGGAGTAAAATTGCACACAAGCACATATATATAATCAAAAACAAATCTTCTGAATAGTGGGAAATTAGTAGTACAGTGGGATTTACATTTCATTGCTAAAAAAATAGGAATAGTGGTAACTATGGTTATGGATACTACAAATGATCAGGGGACAAACGAATCTATCAAAGAGATTGAGAAATATATCTCGGTCAAGGAAGTAATGACAGAAAAAGTGATTACCACAGATATCGAGGAAAGTGCTCTAAAAGTCGGAAAGGAGATGATAAAGCACAATGTGGGCAGCATAATCGTAACAAAGAACGATGAGGCAGTGGGAATCATAACTGAGAGAGAGATGATAAAAAAGATAATAGCAAAGAACAAGAAACCTGAAAATGTCTCTGCTTCCATGCTCATGTCTTCCCCCTTGATAATGATTAAACCATCCACGAATGTCATAGATGCTTCTAAAACAATGTCTAAGGCCAATATCCGCAGGCTTGCTGTAATGCAGAATGGGAAGATTGCGGGCATCATCACAGACAGGGATCTACTTACGATAGCACCCGGATTGAATACAATACTGGCAGATCTCATAGAAATGAACCGCGAACAAAATGTTATAGCGGAAGAAGAATATGAGGGAGGAATATGTCAGAGATGTGGTTACTATGTCGCTGATCTTGCAATGGTAAATGGGAGAATATTGTGCGAGAGCTGCAGAGATGAAGAAGAGTACTACGATTAAATTTATTTTTTCACATAATGATTTAGTTCAATATTTGGAGGGGGAGGTAAATAGATGACAGTAGGTCAAATAATGTCAAAAGATGGGGTATTCGTAAAGGAAGATGATTTCGTGACCCACGCACGGCAGATGCTGCGTGACTATTTTCTGCGCAGTCTTCCTGTAATCGATGGTTCTGAAAGGCTAGTGGGTATTCTTACGGATCAGGACGTGCTTAATATAACGGCCAACAAATCCCATGTGACGGTGGCAGGGTATGCAAGAGAATGCCCTTTGATCACTCCTGACATGGATGCCATAAAGGCCGCGAGACTGCTTGTAGAGGTCGGGATGCACAGGGTCCCAGTGGTCGCCTCAACCAGTGACAGAAAGCTTGTGGGTATGCTGAGCGATGTAGATCTGCTTAAAAAGTTCAAGATTACCAGGATATCCCCGAAGATGGTCAAGGAGATCATGGAAACAAAGGTCAAGACCTGCAATCCGAATGACAGCATCTCAAAGGTCTGGCAAAACATGCTGGACCAGGACTTTACAGGCATCCCCGTGGTGTCCGAGAAGAACAAGCCCATGGGAATGATCACAAGAATGGACATCATCAAAGCCGGGTTCGCCAGGATCGGCTCCAGTGATGCACACGGGACAAAGCCCAATGACTCCACAAAGGTGGAAAAGCTCATGTCAACCCCTATATATGCAACATTGCCCGAAACCTCGATATCAAAGGCAATAGAGATGGTACTACATTACGATATAGGCAGGCTGATAATTATAAATGATTCAAAGATGATGGGAATAGTCGGAAGGCATGACCTTCTCAAGGCATGTCTTGTTGGTAAGACCTCTGAATGATCTCTCTCAAAACGTATGTCAAGATAATGTTAACGATTTTTCGTAGAGAAATCATACTGAAAAGTGGGAATTAAGGGGTAGAATAATATCAATATTTTGGGAGTTTGGTGGTTCAATTGAACATACAATACAAAGCAACAAAGCTTGCAGATGAAAAAGTAAAGGCTCAGGAGAAGCTAAATGCACAGGATAAGACCATTCAGAGAAAGGATCCTAAGATGATGGACATGACAGGGACAATGGACTTTGGACCTGTAAATTCCCAGGCAAGGGCTTCGGAGCATGAAGGGGAAATAATGGCAATTGCAACAAAGGAAGTCGTGACACTTCCCCCCACCACCACAATAATGGGTGCGATCAAGACAATGACAAACAAGGGGTTCAGGCGTGTACCCATAACGGATGCAGGGACAAATCGGCTGGAGGGAATTGTCACATCTGTGGATGTCATCGACTTTCTGGGAGGAGGGGACAGGAACCTTCTGGTGGAGAATAAATACAAAGGTAATCTCCTGGTAGCCATCAATGAAAGCGTACATGAGATCATGCAGAATGACGTTGCCTTCATTAAGAACAATGCAAAGATATCTGAAGCACTGGAGATGATGCTTGAGAGAAAGGTCGGAGGCATACCCATCGTGGACGGTGAAAAAAAGGTGGTCGCCATCTGTACAGAGAAGGATTTCGTCTCACTTGTTTCAGATGTTCCTGCCAACAAGACCATCGGGCAGTATATGACCAAGAAGGTGAAGACAGTTTCCCCGGACACGAAGATAGGTGAAGCTGCAAAGATAATGATCAAGGAAGGGCTGAGAAGACTGCCCCTTGTCAGGGATGAGATACTTGTGGGGCTTGTCACAGCCTCTGATATTATGCACTATCTTGGAAACGGGGAGGCATTCGACAAGATTGTTACCGGTGACATACATGAGGCGTTTGATGAACCCATCGGCTCATTGATCTCAAAGGATGTTGTGTGGGCCACATCAGATATGGACCTTGGCAAGGCAGCATCCCTCATGATGGAGAACGATGTAGGTTCGCTGCCGGTAATCGATGAGGGTACCCTTTGCGGGATAATCACGGAGAGGGATTTCCTCAAGGCAATGTCGAAGAAAATCACCAAGGCAAATGCAAGGAGGGAAAATATAAAGGTGGCAGACATCATGAGCTCACCGGTCTATATAATATCTCCGGAAGAGCCCATATCACATGCAAGGGGATTGATGCTCAGGCATAAGATAAGCACCATTGTTGTCATAGACAACGAAAAGATGGTCGGAATCGTCAACAAAGCTGATATCGGGAAGAAACTGGCTCAGGCAGAGCCTGTATGGAGAAGAAGACCCATCGATAAGATCCCTGTAAGCATGGTCATGAGGGAGTCACCCATAACCATCTACCCAGAGGCAACGATATCACAAACCATCAGCCTGATGCTTGAGAACGAGATCACCTACCTTCCTGTTGTAAGCAAAAATGTTGTGGGAATAGTCACAATGACTGACATTGTCAGAAACATTTCTGAGGATGGTCTTGAAACCAAGGTTTCTGAATTCATGACCGAGGACGTGGTCGTTGTACACAGGCATCACACGATCAACCATGTCATAGACGAGATGAATGAGAACGAGATCAACCGTGTTGTTGTGATCAATGATATGAGCGAGACCGTTGGAATGATATCCGCAAGTAACCTGGCAATGAGCATGATGCAAGATAACGAAGGAAAGCTTCCTGTAAAGAACATAAAGATGGCACGTCGACCCATGCCTGCGGGAGAGAAGGTCTACAGATATGTAAAGGAGGTACCCCTTGTTGCTGAGGATATAATGTCAAGCCCCCTGATCACTGTAAAGGCGGATGAGACGGTGGTGAACGCTGCAAAGATAATGATCGAGGAAGACCTCACGGCCCTGCCAGTTGAAGAAGATGATGATATAGTGGGCATAATCAGCAGAATCGATGTGATAAGAGCAGCAAGGTGAGGATAGAAAAAGAAGTTATCAAAAATCAATACCAACAGAACAGGAATCAAGTGATATTATAGAGAGGCAGTAACATTGTAGTCTAGTTCACCATGATGTTTCCTATGACTTAATTCTTTGAAAAATTAACTTTAACCTTCCTACATAGACTGTCTTGCTTAGGCGAATCGGGCAGGCTGCCGAAATGTCAGCAATAAGAAACGGTGGCCTCCTAGCTATTTTTTTTTAAAAAATGCTTAACTTAGTCTATATCGTCATTAATCAAGTCCTTTCCTCATTTGTTGTACTATTCTTGATGTCTTTAGAGCATGTACATGTTGTAGTGGGGATGCAAACATTAAAAGGGTAAATGATGTAAGGTGGAAGTATTAAAATGAGGGAAATAGACACGATTATTACAATAATTCAAAGTTTTATATTAAGATTGATTAAGAAGATTCTTGATATACCTTCCAACAACATAAACAGGCTTCAATAACTCCAATATCACCATCAAACTTATGCTCAGGATGTTCAACGTACTGCATTATTGTTCTACTCAATGGCTTGAAGTAATGAGAAACCAGCTACAATAACTATTTATTTTAAAATTAGCCTAACTAATATTGAGGGGAACGGATGGGAATTCAACAGAGCATGGGAATCTGTATTGGAATATTTTTAATATCTACATATTAAAACCTTCTGAAAGGTATTTTATGAATGATGTAATAAAATCAAAACGTCCGAGGGACATATTTAATGAATTGAAATGGAAAGAAGGCATGGATATAAACGAATGCAGCATATAGTATATCCACAGGGGTGTGCCTGGAGATACAAAAACGGTTTCAGGAGAGAATATAGTAAACATTGGACACTTATTCTTTACGCTTTTTCCAGATACTATGATACCATAGCATAGGATACTTCAAATCAAATACAAAGGGAAAACGATATACGTAAAGACTGCACCAGAACATATTTAATCTGTAAACTTTTCTAGAACTAATCCATTCACAAATACAATAGTTCGCTAATTTCAGTTTAAACTCATATAAACGACATTATATGATACATTTATATGTGGTAAAATTCCCTCCTCATGCATTTCCAATCGCGAATCAGCGCAGAGATCTTAATCATAAATTAAGTCGATCAAAACATGCAAACCAAACTAAGAACACTTATATTTATTTTGAGTGGCAAAGTTAGGTATATAAATAAAAAATACGAATAATTGTTTACTTGTAAGGGAGTGATTTTATGGTAGAATCTGACATAGTTGAGTTAGTTAAGTTACACAAAGAATTAGAAGAGTTTCAGAAAAAAATTGCAGCTAGAGTATCACTCGATGAATTATTAGATGAATCGTTTATGAGAACATACACCTTCTTTGGATTTAGTACTATTCAACAATTTATAGATGCCTGTGAAGGACTTATCGGCATTGCTTATTCAGATATCGATAAAAACGATGAAAAATTCAACGCGTACATCAGGGACAATACCTCATTTGATAACTGGTCTGAAATGATTGGTAAGGCAACTATGATATGGGCAGAGAAACAATTATAAAAACAGTCAAACAACGGCAGTTAATGCAACTGAGCGTTTTCCAGCAATTTTTAATGAGTTCACAAATAGCAGTGCATCACTAACTTCTGTACTTGAATTTGAAATTTTACCTTTTTTATTCGAATTATTGTTTAGTACAGCACAATATAGCCATAATTGGGGGTATAAGTTAACCGAAGGGTTTAATTATCCTTTGAGGATCTCCTTCCAGTCTCCAATAACATCATGTGTCCAGCAGTCATCAGCGCCTGCTGCCTCTCTCATTGTAAGGGCAAATATGTAAGATAGCTCCTTGACGGTAGCCCCGGCCTCAAGAGCACCTTTGAAATGCTTGAGTACACATGGTTTTGATCTTGCCTTGATGGAAAGAGCAAAGCAGATGAACTGATATTCTTTTCATCAATGGTTCTATTATCGGTATACAACTTGTCGATCTCATCCAGCTTTTCCGTAAATTCCGGGAAGAATTCTTCTAACATCTCATTTTGATCCAAACCTTAGTTTCAGTTACGATAACATACTGGTATTGTACCAATACACAAAATAAGAATGAAAGTTATAGAAATTTAAAAGCAGCGATTCAAATGTTTTTGAAATACGGTGGTAAAAAAAGAGTGAAAAAGAAATAAAGAATCTTACTTCTTTTTCTCTTTTGCAAGCTTCTTCTTAGCAGATGCATCGCCAGCAGCTGCTTTCTTTTCAAGCTCAGCGAGTTTTTCTTTCTTCTTTCCGCTCTTCCTTGCCAGATCCTTCTTAGACATTGCCATAGGGTTTAGCCATTGAAATCCAAACTATTTAAAATGATGGCATTCGACTTTTATAATAGTCCATTCACTCTCATTCTTAGGAACTTTAAAATTCAAGAACGTAACATTTTATCTATGGACATTTACAGGATATCATCCATTGTTCGTCCACTGGATCCGGGCTACCCCACCAACCGCCTGATGATCCGAATATTTGCAATTGTACTGGTAGCTGCTTCACTATTCCATTTAAGCCTCAACAATACCATCAGCACTTCAATAATATATGGTATAACAGCAGGCATATCCGTGTTTCTGGTCTGGGCTATCTCAAGAGAAATTGACCCTGATCATGAGATCGCTGCCTTTGTTCCTGTGATCCTTTCATTTATCCCAGTTGTACTGTTTGGGATACATCCAGTATTACCCTTATTGTGGCTTCTGCTCGTACTACGCATAGTAGATCGTTCAACCGGCTTAAAAGCAGGAGTATTCGACACAATAGCTGTGTTTCTACTCAGTGTATTTCTCACCTGTCAGGTGACCTGGATGTTTGGAATACTGACAGCTACTGCATATTTTATTGACAGCAGAGCATCTTCACCTAACAAAGTTCATCTGATAGCATCAATATTAATGTTAGCTGGATCTTTATTCATCATATCCATTGTAAACAATACTGCAATTGCAGATATCTCATTAATGAAAACCACTGCCTTGCTTTCCATGACAATACTATTCATTCCTTCTATCCTTGAATCCAGGAAACTGATGAGCAAAGGCGACATGACTGGCGAATCTCTTGATACATTAAGAGTGAAAATGGGGAAAATATTGTTCCTGATAACTGCAATACTTTTCCTTTTAATAGATATCGAATATGCTCATCTCTGGCCTCTTCTATGGTGTGTTGCAGCAGGAATTGGTTTATATCGTATTCTTATCGGAGATAAGACTGTTGAACTTTGAATACATATTGAGACTTGAAGCAAAAATATCGGAATGCTACGACATAGATTATATATATGGGTTTTTTTATAAATGATTTGTATAATCGGACCCTGATATTATGATCGAACTTATCAAAGCACTTGCCCTGGGATTTACAATTGGCGTTTCTGCTGCACTTATTCCAGGACCGATGATGTTCGCCACAATAGGAATATCCCTTGAAAAAGGCTGGCGCACAGGACCATTTATTTTTCTTGGACACTCACTGGTAGAGATCACAATAATACTCCTGATAATCGGTGGATTTTCATCCTTTATCGGGAGAAGTACCATTGCATACATGTCTATTGTTGGTGGTATTATAATGATATTATTTGGGCTGGTAATCTTAAAAAGCGCAAAAAGTGTTTCGACAATGGACATACACGGAGCAGCCAGTAAGGTAAGGATATCAAAGAGTCCGGTCCTTGCAGGAATCCTTACTTCTGCACTTAATCCCACATATATACTCTGGTGGCTTACAGCAGGCAGTGCCATAATACTTCAGGAGTACCTTATAGGGACTATTGCCATAATCGCATTTGTCATCGGTCACTGGCTGGCAGATCTTGGTTTCCTTGTTACAGTATCATCATCTACATCCAGAGGAAAAGAATTCATATCCCGGAAAAACCACAAACTAGTATTGTACTTCTGTGGAAGTTTCATGATGATCTTCGGTATCTGGTTTATTTTTAATTACAACAATCTTTCCACAATGCTATGATACTGGCATTGAAGCCGGCAGCAAAACGGTTTGGCAAAAAATGGCAGGATGATATCTCCTAAAATTACAGAGCAGAAAAATAGAAAATATGGCAAAAAGGGTACAAAAAAGGAAGTTCAGATGAACCTGTCGAGAAGTTCATCCACTTGTCGCGGATCACTTTTATTTCCTACTAATGTCCCGGATCTCAGAACATCAAGATTATCCTCGAAAGTTGGTTTCTCATTAACGTAAAAAACACCAAGAGGGATCCGTTCCCCCCATTCCAGGGATCTTTCAAATGCCTTCACCCTGTCATCAGGACTGTAACCCTCATCTTCTATCTTATAGACCCTTTCTGAATACCAGCTGAAAGTGTTAAGCTTGTTAAAGGAAATACATGGCTGAAGTACATCCACCAGGGAAAAACCCTTGTGCTGTATAGCTTTTTTGATAAGCTCTGTAAGATGAGGAACATCGCCTGCAAAACCCCTGCTTACAAATGAGCAGTCAAGGGAAATTGCAAGCGACAATGGATTCAGCGGAGTGTTAAATACACCATGGGTCTGCACCTTTGTCTTCATCCCAAGCTCACTTGTAGGTGAAGCCTGTCCTTTGGTAAGGCCGTATATCTGGTTGTCATGAACGATCAGGGTGATATTTGGGTTTCTCCTGATATTATGCAGGAAATGATTCCCACCTTCCCCATAGCAATCACCATCTCCTGTAACTGCAAGTACAGTTAGCTCATGATTAGCGACCTTCGCTCCTATTGCAGGAGGCAGGGACCTGCCATGAAGTCCGTTGAAGACGTTGCATTTCAGGTAATGTGGCAATTTGCTTGACTGCCCGATACCTGAGGTGATCAATACCTCATCCGGAGACTTATCAAGTTCTGCAAGAGCACGCTTAACCGCCTTGAGTATCATAAAGTTCCCGCAACCGGGACACCATTCCGTTTCAAATTCACCATAATCTTCCACACTGACCATATCAGATCACCCCCTTTTCCTTCATGGAACGTATTATTGATTCAGGACTGTATGGCTTTCCATCCGACCTCAGGACCTTTTCAGAAATATGCAAGCCAGTCTCACATTCAAGCAACCTTGCAAACTGTCCCGTTGCATTGTTCTCCACACAGACGATAGTTCCCGAATTTCCAAGAACTTTTCTGGTATCCTCTAAAGGCAGAGGGAAAACATGAGTGAAGTGTACGTGGTTTACCGAATGACCTTCACTTATGAGAATATTTACTACCTCCATAAGAGGACCATATGTAGAACCCCATCCAACAAGTGTTATTTCAGCATCCTTGGGTCCATACAAACGTGGTGCTTCCATATCCTCTCCCAAAAGATCGAGTTTATTCATCCTCTTTTCATTCATAAGAATGCGGTTTTCTATGGTCTGGTCAATATGACCATATTCATTGTGTTCATCGCTGTCGGCAACCACCACTACTCCTGACTGTCCGGGTATTGCACGTGGAGATATTCCTGTTGATGTCAGTTCATAGCGCTTATATTCACCTTTCCCGGCCAGCTCTTCATCTGATAAAAGGTATCTTTCGATCTTCACCTTCGATGGATCAAACCTCTTGCATGTGAAAAGTGAATCTGCGAGATACTGGTCGCTCATGACAAAGACCGGAATCTGGAATTTATCAGCAATGTTGAACGCTTCAGCTGTCATGTAAAAGCAGTCATCGGGTGTTCCGGGAGCAAGCACACAACGGGGGAACTCTCCCTGTGCTGCGGTCAGTACGAACTGGAGATCACCCTGCTCGGTCATGGTAGGAAGACCGGTAGCAGGCCCCGGACGCTGGGACAGGAATATTACAGCAGGTGTCTCTGTGATGCCGGAAAGTCCCAGAGCTTCAGACATCAGACAAAATCCGCCGCCGGAAGTTGTTGTCATCGCCCTGGCACCGGCAAAGGAGGCACCAAGAACCATATTAAGGGCAGCAATCTCATCTTCTGCCTGCTCAACTACAACATTAAAATTATCAGCATTTGCAGCTACATAGGTCAGAACCCCGGTAGATGGTGTCATCGGATATGCTGCCAGGAATTGCACTCCCGCAGCAAGAGCGCCCAATCCAACAGCATCGTTTCCTGCAATGAGCATCCTTCCGTCCTTATCCGAAGGTTCACTTACAGCGAACTTGCAACCTGAAGGGGAATTATCTCTTGCATAATCATAACCTGCACGTGCTGCTTTGATATTGTTATCGACAATCTCATCGCCTTTCTTTTTGAAAGTTTCAGTCAGGACTTTTGCAAGATAATCAAATTCAAAGCACATCAGACCAAGGGCAGTACCACTTGCAACGGAATTAGAATATATCTTGTTCCCACAAACATCTTTTGCGATCTTCAGCATTGGAACATGGAAAAAAGAGTCATTCATGTCATCGATCTTAATGACATCTTTATCAACTATAACGATCCCATCAGACATTTCCTCAATATGCTCCTCAATGGAAGCTTCATCAAGAGCTATTAGGATGTCCACTTTCTCGGTCATTGCCCTGATCGGCTCATCGCTTACTCGTACCTGAAATGTATTATGTCCACCCCTTACCCTTGAAAGGTAGAACTGGGTGGCAAAAACATTGAAACCACTCATCTTAAAGGTCTTTGCAAGTACAACCCCAATGGTCTGCAAGCCCTGACCTGCGGCTCCGCCTACTTTTATTACCAGATCTGTATTCATTTTGGTTCCCCTTTAATACAGGGTCAAATCAAATGTGATCTTACTCTGCGTTCTCATCTACTTCCCACAGACCGAAGGTATTTTCTTCAGTATCCATGCAAACTGCAAGATAACCCCAACCCGGGACAGGCATTTTTGGCTGGAGCACCATGCCCCCGAGTTCCTTCACACGATCACAGTATTCATCCACCGAAGTTACTTCGATGAAATTGGTGATCCTTTGTTCAGGACTGCCGCGAAGACCCATGCCACCACCGATACCAGGTTCCCCTTCAAGGGATGTGGTCTCGATCTCATAATAATCCAGAGGTCCCGGTAGTTTTTCTATCTTCCAGTCAAATAATTCGGTGTAGAATTTCTTTGCCCGCTCAAGATCATCAGCTGGCAGGTCAAAATGTGTAATAGTTGGCATACAATTCTCACTCCCGGTTTAAATATGCCTTTGAACTGATTTAAGTTTTAGGTAGAAAATGAAGTATTAACATCGAGTCCATCAAATTAGCTCAGAAATCCTCCCATTCTACTTTGATGGACTCTTATAGAAATAAGGGACGAAGGATAAAAATGTGGAGAATGGGCGTTGTGTGCCCATTATTGCTAAATGCGCTTTAAAGTTACGCATTTAATAGTGTTCTACAGGTGGTTTTACAGTTTGTATTACAGGTAGTCTTCCATTTCATCGAATTGAAGATACCTGTAGATCTCGTCCTGTTTTGGCTCGATCTTCTCCCTGTAAACTTCCATGTACTCATCGACCGTGGGCATCCTGCCAAGGTTGGAGATAACCGCTCCAAGCTCCGCTGAGCCAAGGTAGACCTGGGCTCCGTCACCCATACGGTTGTCAAAGTTACGGGTGCTGGTGGAAAACACTGTGGATTCATCCGGTACACGAACCTGGTTCCCCATGCAAAGTGAGCATCCCGCTATCTCAATGCGGGCACCGACCTGGCTGTACACTGAGAAAATTGACTCTTCCCTGAGCTTTGTCTGGTCCATCCGGGTAGGGGGGCAAATCCAGGTACGGACATCAGGGTTGAATTTCTGGTCACGCCAGATCTCGGCTGCGGCGCGGAAGTGCCCGATGTTTGTCATGCATGAGCCTATAAAGACGTCCTGGATCGTGGTGCCTGCAACTTCGGAAAGCAGCTTGACATCATCAGGATCATTTGGGCATGCAAGGATCGGCTCCTTGATGTCCGCAAGATCGATCTCTATGATTGCGGCGTACTCTGCATTCGGATCCGCTTTGAGCAGGTTCGGGTCTTCCAGCCACTCCTCAACAGCTTCTATGCGCTTTTGGAGAGTCTGTGCATCGCTGTACCCGCTCTCGATCATCTTTTTCATCAATGCCAGGTTGGAGCGCAGATAGGTGGCTACGGACTTCTCACCGAGCTGGATGCAACCGGCTGCAGCTGAGCGTTCTGCGGCAGAGTCCGTCAGCTCGAATGCCTGCTCGGCTGTGAGGTCGGGGAGTCCCTCTATTTCGAGGATACGTCCGTTGAAGATATTGATCTTGTTCTTCTTTGGCACGGTCATCAGACCCTGCTTGATAGCATAATATGGTATGGCGTTGACCACATCACGCAGCGTGATGCCAGGGTTAAGCGCTCCACTGAAACGTACCAGCACGGATTCGGGCATATCCAGAGGCATGAAACCCAGAGCTCCTGCAAAGGCTACCAGCCCGGAACCTGCCGGGAATGATATGCCTATCGGGAACCTGGTATGAGAGTCTCCACCGGTACCCACGGTGTCCGGAACCAACAGGCGATTAAGCCAGCTGTGGATAACCCCGTCCCCGGGATGCAGGGAGACACCGGCACGCTCAGAAACAAAATCCGGCAGTGTCCTTTGCATCTTCACGTCCGCAGGCTTGGGGTAGGCTGCGGTGTGACAGAATGACTGCATGAACATGGGAGCCTGGAACTTGAGGCAGGCAAGTTCTGTGAGTTCGTCGGCGGTCATAGGACCTGTGGTATCCTGGGAACCTACAGTGGTCATCATCGGCTCACAGGCGGTGCCAGGCAGAACTCCATCTACGCCGCATGCGCGACCAACTATCTTCTGTGCCAGAGAGTAACCTTGTCCCGGTTCAGGCTCCGGATTATCGGGGTTGACGAATATGTCTGTTTCAGGCATACCCAGTGCCTCGCGGGTCCGGGTAGTCAGCGACCGACCAATTATGAGGGGAATGCGACCGCCGGCGCGGTATTCGTCCGGGAGGGTGTTGGGCGTGAGGCCAAAAGTGGAGATAACATTGCCTTCCTCATCTGTTACCTCGCCCTTTGCGGTGTTGATGGTGATGATATCGCCGTGACTGAACTTGCTGATATCCATTTGCAGAGGCAGGGCACCTGAGTCTTCGGCTGTGTTAAAGAAGATAGGAGCTATGGCAGTGCCGATGATCACGCAGCCACGGCGTTTATTGGGAACGCATGGTATGTCCTTGCCGATGTGCCAGAGCACACTGTTGCAGGCGGATTTGCGGGAGGAACCGGTTCCTACCACATCAGCGACAAAGGCAACTTCGTGTCCTTCCCCGCGCCATTTTGCTATCTCTTCAATGCCTCCCGGGAAGCGGGTAGTGCCCATTGCCAGTGCATGAAGAGGTATGTCGGGGCGACTCCATGCATCACTGGCAGGGGAGAAATCGTCGGTGTTGATCTCGCCGTCAACCTTGAATACCCTGACAGTGATGGTCTCAGAGATCTCTGGTCTGCCTGTGAACCACTCAGCGTTAGCCCAGCTGTCAAGAACCTTTACGGCAGCTTC
This sequence comes from Methanococcoides sp. NM1, assembly GCF_900774285.1. NCBI lineage: Archaea > Methanobacteriati > Methanobacteriota > Methanomicrobia > Methanosarcinales > Methanosarcinaceae > Methanococcoides > Methanococcoides sp. NM1. The sequence goes on along the minus strand of NZ_CAAGTW010000004.1, from coordinate 219,062 downwards.
ATTTGTCTTTGACAGTTCCAGTACTTCGTCAAAAGCGTCGTAGACCAGGGTTATGCCTGAAAGCGCACAGGCAGCCTCATCTGCTACCTTATCATCCCCGAGTGCTTCGATAAGGTACTTGACATTGTAGCCGCCGATCATGGTTCCCAGGATCCTGATCGCTTCCTTTTTGTCTATAAGCGGCGAAGAGACATCTCCTGCCAGTATATTACCAAGGAAATCTGCCTTGACCTTTGCAGCGGGGTCTACACCAGGAGAGATCCGTTCCCTGAACAGGTGGAGCAGGAACTCTTCCTGGTCTGCAGGAGGATTTTGTAACAACTCACAAAGTTCAGAAGTCTGTTCCGGATTCAGAGGAAGTGCGGGAATTCCCTGAGCTTTCCTCTCTTCTTCGTGTTTTAGATAAGCTTCGATCATCTTTTTCCTCCATGAGAAATTGCGTTTTCGGCTGCATTGGCAACTGTGTAGCTTTTTCTTGTCTGGTTTCCTTGAAAAAAAGCATTTGATTGCAAGGGATATGACGCTGATTATCGTGTTTGCTGTATATGACATTAACGGGGCAACAAATGAATATAATTAGTGAATGATCCGAGCCGAAAATGAGAGTGCAACTTCCAAGACTTCACGCTGGAGATCGATTACTGCAAGCACGGCGGTATTCTACACAAGTTCCTAAGGGACACAGTCAGGGGAGAGTAAGATATCTCCTTTTTCTTTTCTTTTTTCTATTCGATTTTATTCTTGTTTTTTAATCTAAGATTCTAATTCTGATCCCACTAAAAATACCGCAAATTCTTCCAGCTATCCGAAGCTATTACGGAAAAGCCACTTCAAAAATAATACTTAATCGTCTAGCCCTTTCCTGCCGAAAATATAGTTGGCCACCCTCAAAGCATCGCTGTCTCCTGTAGCCTTCTCAGCAGAATCGCTCAGTTTCACCACAGGTATGCCATCTATCTTGTGCAGTTTGATCACCATATTGAGCGGTGGGCTGTATCTAAAGAAATCCGAATTGTTCGTCAGGCTTGTGCCAATACCGAAACTGCAATTGATCCGACTTTCACAATGCTCTTTTAACCTGACAGCATCCTTGACATGAAGTGAGTCACTGAATACAAGTGACTTCTTCATCGGATCAATGCCAAGCTTTTTGTAATGCTCAATAACTTCATCTGCGAACTTAAAGGGATCACCGCTATCATGGCGGACCCCATCATAGAGCTTGGCAAGCTCAAGACCGAAATTTCTGAAGAAAGGCTTTGATCCGAATGTATCACTAAGTGCAATACCCAGATCACCTTTGTAGACCTTTATCCAGTTCTCAAACGCGAACAGGTTTGCATTTCGAAGGCCCACAAGAGCAGAGTTACCCATGATCCATTCATGACCGATCGTACCTATCGGACGGACACCATATTTTTTAGCAAGATAGACATTACTCGTGCCGGCAAATGAATCCAGCCTGTGCAGAACGTCAACTACCTTGTCGTGCAATTTGAATCCCCTGCGTCGACGGGTTCCGAATTCTGAGAAGATACAACCTTTTGAATTGAGCTCTTCACCCATCTCGCTCATCAGGCTGCCATACTCGTTCATTAAAGTGATCTCAGGATCATCACCGTTGGATGCGAACCTGTTCAACCATTCCTTTTCCACAATGGTGAAATAGAGTTCCGAGATGGTCGCCATGAGAACGATCTCCCAGAGAATAGAGCTATGCCAGGGACCTTCGATCCAGAGGTCGAGGTCACCTTCATCAGTAAGGGATAATCTCACTTCAGAAGGATCGAAACGGAAGTTTTTCAGATATTCAAGATAAGAAGGTTTGAAAAACGGACAATTGATTTTAAGCCAGGAATATTCCTCATCGGTCAATGCCAGTCCAACGATATCCTCATTGATAGTTCGCCACAGTTCTGCTATGAATTCAGCAGTAAAGCGCTGTTCTCCCCTGTTTATGAAATGGTACTCTGCCCGTGCTTCAGGGAAAAGTTCCAGCACAGCCATCTGCATTGTGAACTTGTAAAGGTCATTGTCCAGTATCGATCGGATCACATGAGTTCTTCCTTTTTAGGCATTGACTTATATCATTGCCTTATATGAATGTAGATATCGAAACCAATATATAAAAATACAGGCTCACAAATGCAGTCCTGACATTGTTATTCTTAAAAGGTGGCAAAAATGGAAGATCGTACAAAAGGAATTCTCTACATGTTGATGGTTGTTGCCATCTGGGGATTTTCCTTCGTTGCCACAAAAGTACTGCTTGATTACCTTGATCCTGCGACCATCGGATTCACTCGCTTTTTCATTGCCACCATCCTGCTGTTCGCGATTTGCAGGAAAAGGGAGATATACACCCGGGAAGATACCAAATATGTTGCATTCGCCGGTTTCCTGGGGATCACCTGTTACTACATGTTCGAGAACGTGGCACTGACATTCACAACAGCTACTAACTCCTCCCTCATAAGCGCTACTGTACCGGTATTCTTCCTGTTCACTGTAGATGCTCTCAGAAGGAAATTTTCAAAACCAGCAAAGTATCTTGGAGCCTTCATCGCTTTTGTCGGAGTTGGTCTGTTGATACTGAACGGAAAGTTCAACCTCAACCTGAACCCTTTGGGAGATTTCCTTATGTTCGGATCGGTGTTTTCCTGGGTCTTCTACACCATGATCATCGACCGTATGGGTTCAAGGAATATGCTCATTGTTTCCCGAGATCTTACATTATCAGGTACGCTCTTGCTCCTGCCCTTTGCACTTTATGAGGTACAGAATCTGAGGATAGACATATTCTCTCAAAATGACCTGCTGGTGGTCATCGCTGCTCTCCTCTACCTTGGTGTCTTCTGCTCAGCACTGGGATTCCTGTACTGGAACAAAGCTATACAACTTGCAGGTTCAAGCACTACAACTAACGGGATCTACCTGATGCCGCTTGTGACGATTTTAGGGGATAGCATAATAATCGGGAATGTACCGAATATCTATGTGGTGATCGGTGCAGTGCTTGTTCTTGCAGGTGTCTATCTTTCTGAGCGGAACTAACCTCCTTCGCTAAAATATTTCAGCTATTATGACAAATATAAACTTAATAGCGGGGGAATTTCGATGCCAGAACCAGATTTCATGATAGTTGACATTAACGAGAGCAATCTTAATGAATATGACCTGTTCTGTAAAAAGTCCAAAAAGAAGGAAGAAGGTTACCAGAAAAAGGAAAAATGGTTCAGGGAACGCCTCAACGAAGGAATGCATATCAAGCTGCTTCTGGTCAACGAAGGAAAAGCAGGATACCGCTCCCGGGGATTCATCGAGTACATACCCGGTGAATATGCATGGAGAGGTATCGATGCAAAAGGATACATGGTCATCCACTGCATTTGGGTCGTTGGCAAGAACAAGAATAAAGGCTATGGATCGAAATTACTTGAAGAATGCATAAAGGATTCAGAAGGGATGAAAGGAGTTGCTGTACTTACTTCTAAAGGCAATTGGCTACCCGCCAGCAAGCTGTTCATCAAGCACGGATTTGAAAAAGCAGATGAAATACCACCGGTTATCGAACTTTATGCAAAGCGGTTCTCTGAGAATGTGGAACTTCCAAAGATAAATCCGGTTGGGAAAACAACAGGAGAAAAAGGAATAACCATAATGAGATCTGACCAATGTCCTTATGTTCCGGATGCAGTAAGGATCGTTGAGAATGTCGCTAAAAAAGCAGGAATACCGGTAACTATCAAGCAACTGGATACCTGTGATGAAGTACAGAACAATGGGATCCACCCTTTTGGAACCTATTGCGTGCTGCTTGACGGCGAGTTCCTTACCTACAATTGCGGTGTAGAAAAGGATATTGTCAAACTTCTCAAAGGGAAAGGCATTGATATCTCAGGATAAATCACACCTGATGGCCTCTTCGTCTGTTTCGGCATCACGATATGTCTTTCGTCGCTTGGTGTGCCTGTTTCGGTATCCACAGACAATGAAGATACAATCCAGCTTTGTGAAGTGCTCACATTTCATGCATTCAAGAAATTCTATGTCCCTTTAAGCTAGGGGCAGTTCTCGATCCATTCTTCAAGTAATGGAAAACCATTTTGAAGTTTAATTCTATCACCCTGTAATGTGTAGCAGTGAAGATCAATATAGTAATCAATGTGGAGTATGGTGAGAGCAATAAAGTTTTCCGTAAAGTCCTGAACATTTTAATTACTATTATCTTTGCTGAAGAAACGCTCTGCTACACAACAAGTTTTTAGATAAAAGAAGAGTATTCAGTTAGGGGGGCATATGCATTTCACGTCCAAAGATAATAATGCATAATTCCATTAGCCTCGATGGCTCATTCCGGGACATCGAGGTCGATATGGGGATCCATTATGGAACAGCGGCAAGCTTTGGAGAAGACATTCATCTGGTAGGAGCGAACACTGCAAAGACCGGGATCGAGATGTTTGGCGGAGTTCCACCGGAAGAAGATAGCGACCTCAGGAAGCCGGAAAGGGAAAACACGATACCAATATGGGCTCTCGTTGACTCAAAAGGCACACTAAAAGGTTCACTTCATGTATTTCGAAGGTTCGAGCTGTGTCGTGATGTTGTCGTGCTTGTATCAGGATCAACGCCAGAGGATTATCTGGAATACCTTCAAGAAAGGGATTACGACTTCATTGTAACAGGTGAAGAACACGTTGACCTTAAAGAAGCACTCGAAGTACTTAACAAAAAGTACAAAGCCGGAACAGTTCTGGTCGATAGTGGAAGCAGCCTTAACGGAGCATTGCTCGAAGAGGATCTTGTGGACGAGATCAGCCTGATCATGATGCCCCTTTTGACAGGGAAAGGAACCGATACCTTGTTTGTGAATTTCGGGAAGAACGAACCTATCGAACTTGAACTGTTAAAATGCGAAAAACTGGAGAAGGACCATGTATGGCTTGTCTACAAAGTTAAGCGTTCTTCTAAATAAGTGATAGTGCAATTGTATTCGATAAAACAGACCATGGAGATATATAATGACATTTTTAGATGATAATTTACCAGAAGCCGCTAAAGCTTTTGGAGACATGCGTTCAGCAATATTCAGGAAAAATTCACTTGACATGAAAGTCAAGGAACTTATAGCAGTTGCATCCTCAGTTCTCATGAGATGTGAGAAATGTGTGAAGATACATTCTGAAAGAGCAAAGGAAAACGGTGCGACAGAGGAAGAGATCGCTGAAGCTATAGCAGTAGCAATGTTCATTGCAGGTGGATCACAGTTGCACTGGACAGATGCTTATGACGATATCTTTGACGGTTCGGATTAATAAATGAATATATAATCGAAGTCAAGAAAATCGATTAATGGAAAAGTTTATTTGTATTGGAGCTATCTCCTATGTTAGCATAAAAGTTAGTGAATAGCTTCAATCTAAGTAAGACCTCAGAATGAAAAAAGAGAAGAGGGATTAAACTTACGGATAAAAACAAAAATTTATGCGATAAAAAAACGATATTAAATTTTCTGAATACAGAAATTTGATTTATTTTTGAATTAAAAATCATTTAATGGGTTAAAATATGGTGGTAAAAAGATCCATTCTAAACTTGTTGATTGTTATCGTCCTGATCTCAGGATTTAGCCTTCAGGCTCAAAGTCTGAGCTTTGAGGCCAGAGCACTCAATGAAGAAGGAGCTACTTTTACATTGAACGGTAGCTATGAAAAAGCATTGGTCAAATATGATATGGCCCTTGACATCGAGCCTGATTACACGGAAGCACTTGATAATAAAGCATCAACATATTACCTTCTTGGAGAGTACGATAAAGCAATAAAATATTATGACATGATGCTGGAACTTCAACCTGATCATGTACTAACGCTTACCAAAAAGGGTATGGCATTTTCTAAAAAAGGGGACTACAAATCTGCTATTTCGATGTATGATCAGGCACTTGTGTCTATAGAAAAATACCTGACCAAAACCAGTGGACCAAACAATTCCAGCATTATAGATACTGACATGCCAGCATCTGAGATGACATATGATATGAGCTCAGAAGAAGCGATCGTACTCTACCATAAGGCACAGGCACTGGACAATATTGGACAACATGATGAAGCAATGAAGATCTATGGAAGCTTCCTTGATCTCCAGATGGAATATTCATCTTACATATATAAGGAAGCTATAGATTGTGCAGAAGAAGGCAAGAATTCCAAAGCTATTGAACTATATGATGAAGCTCTAAAGATCGATCCGGACAATACTACCATATGGTATCACAAAGGCCATGCATATGATGGTCTTGGAGAATATGAAAAGGCAATTGAAGCATATAATATGGTGATCGAGTTCAAACCTGAGACCATTAATGCATGGTGGAGCAGATCACAGGCTTATGAGAACCTTGACGAAACAGAACCAGCAATAGTAGCTTATAAAAAAGTTGTTGAACTTGACCCGTACAATGTCGATGCATGGTTCAAACTCGGCGAGGCATATGGATCAACTGGGACATATCAGGAAGCATTGACAAGTTATGGCCAAGTGATCAAGCTTGATCCGGATAATACAAAGGCTTGGCAAAATAAAGGGATGATCCTTGAAATTCTTGGAAGATATGATGAAGCCATTGTTAGCTATGATAAAGCCTTAGGCATAGATCCCGATACAATTGCAAAGATATACTTACAGGATCCAGCTATCGCACGATTGAATACGAGCAGGGAGGAAAACTGCTATGATCAAACGCCCGATTTTAGCATGGATTCCACGAAAATATGGTTCGATAAAGGTTCGATCTACCTGAAACAGGGAGAGTATCAGAAGGCCGTTGAGAGTTTTGACAAAGCACTCGAACTTGAAACAAAGCACCCTTCTGTCTGGTACAACAAAGCTATCGCTCTTGATGAATTAGGAATGCACGCCGAAGCCGTAGAATGCTATACGGCAGCCCTGAAAAAAGACTCATCATGTTCAGAGGCATGGTACCAGAAGGGTTTTGATCTTGACGCTCTCAACAGGTATGACGAAGCTGTCTATTGCTACAGAAAAGCGGTTGAGATAGAACCGGAGTTCACTCTCGCATGGTATGCACTCGGACTTGACCTTGATCATCTCGAAGAACACGATGAAGCTATCAGATCTTATGAAATGGTCAGCGAACAGAAACCTGACTTCGTTGATGCTTGTTACAGGAAAGGAAAGATACTGGCAAAACTTGGTCATTATCCGGAAGCTATTGATTGTTATCAAACTGCTTTGACATTTGAACCATCAAATTCAGCTGTAAACACTCAGATGCAGGTAACCATCAGCAGAATGGAAAGAATTAACAGTTCTTCGAGTATTCCGACCGTTCAAACTTCATTTATCGGACCAGGCTTAATGGACATGTTCAAGATCGTCGATCTGGAAAATGGAAACGGCTACTATGAATCAATTGCTGCCAATGATGTTGCTTCTCCGGATGCCGATCAAATAGGTGTTGAACCTCATGCCGAAGATGCATGGTTCGCACAGGGAAATGCACTATTAAATGCCGGTGACTATTCAGCTGCTTTAAGCTCATACAATAAAGCCATCCTCATAGATGCCAATTCCAGCAATATGTGGCTCATGAGGGGTAGAGCATTTGATATGCTGAAAAGACAAGTTGAAGCCATTGAAAATTACAGGACAGCAGTGGAACTGGATGCTGATAATAGTGATGCATGGTTCTATCTTGCACAGGATTATAGCAACATCGGAGATCATTATCATGCGATTGAATGTTATGACAATGTTCTCAGGATCAAACCACAGGATACAACTTCATTGTTCATGAGAGCACGTTCATACGATAATCTGGAGCTCTATGAAAGTTCATTGGTTTCTTATGATCAGCTTCTGGAACTAGAACCCGAAAACCTTGAAGGATGGTACTATCGCGGAGAAACATCCTACAAACTTGGAAACTACGAAGCTGCGATCTTATCCTATGAAAAAGTACTGGAAGTTGAACCGGAGAATGTGAAAGTCATATTTGCACAGGCTCTTGCGTTCGAAGGAAATGACCAGGTTGAAGAAGCCATCACATCCTATGGCCTGATACTGACTACTGATATCAAGGACACTGAAACCCTTTACAAACTCGGGGAAGCATATGAGAAACTGGGACTTTACGGGAATGCTATCAGATGCTATGATGCTATACTCATAAACCATCCTGTGGACACAAAAGCACTTAGCATGAAGGGATTCGCCCTCTATATGAGCGGGGATTATAATGGTGCAATGTACCATTATGACAAGGTCCTTGAGATCGAACCAAATAATGCCGCTGCATGGTACAATAAGGGAACTGCTGCCTACCTGACAAGCAGTTATGTTGCATCATCAGACTTCTATGCCAGGGCACTTGAACTGCAACCCAATTCTATATCTGCATGGTACAACAGAGGTTTTATTGCTAATATCCTTGGAAATGTGGAAGAAGCAGTTGGATACTATGAAAAAGCACTGGAGATAGATCCAACGTCAACTTCTGTACTTTATAACAAGAGATTTGCACACTACAGGATCGGAGAATCGGTATCAGCAGAAAATGAGAAGAAGAAGCTGGAAGCCATTGATCCGGAATTTGTGGAAGCACTTGATGACAGGGGAACAAAGTTCTTCATGCCTCAGGAGTATGATCCAACTATTACATACAAGCTTCCTGACAGGTGGTATGATAACACCGAGAGCAACACGATAAAAACAACTCCGAATAACAGAAAATAAAGGATTCATTCCTTTTTCTTAAAGAAAAGCCAGCTATTCTTAGCCTTCCCGAAGTTCGTCTTTACCAGGACGAACTTGCCTTTCATTTTTTCACCTGAGAGACTGAAAACGATCTCTTTTTCTTTGACGATCTCGGGTTCAAAGCTACCATGATCCCATATCTCGACCTTGCCAGCACCATAGTTGCCTTCAGGTATCGTGCCTTCAAAATCAGCATATTCAATTGCATGATCATCGGTCTGTATTGCAAGTCGCTTGATCCCTTCTACAGTTGGAGGTTCCTTGGGTATTGCCCAGCTTTTGAGAACTCCCTCCATCTCAAGACGCAGGTCGTAGTGAAGATTGCGTGCATGGTGTTTCTGTATTACAAATATAGGAACGTCCTTATCAGCCATTAATAATAAAATGGGACCTTGAACTATAAGAGTTTCAGTCTGGAGTATAGTATAAGCAGCTTAATTGTAAGAAAAATATAAGAGCATGTTTTGAAAGGATATTTCCGTTCCAAAACATGTCCCATCAAATTGGAAGTTTTTTTGTTTGACTAACTTCATTACTTAGCTGAAATCCCCGAGACCTTCAAGATCAAGGGTTGCAAAGTGATCTTCAATTGTTTCTGCTCTTCTTATCTGGACAAAACTGCCGTTTTCCCTTAACAGAAGTTCAGCCGAGCGGAGCTTTCCATTGTAATTGAATCCCATTGCATGACCGTGGGCACCGGTGTCGTGAATTGCAAGCAAGTCACCACGTGTGATCTCAGGGAGCATCCTGTCGATGGCAAACTTATCATTGTTCTCGCAAAGGGAACCTGTGACATCATACTTGTGTGTTTCAGGCTGATCTTCCTTTCCAAGAACGGTTATGTGGTGATATGCACCATAGAGACCGGGCCTCATGAGGTTTGCCATACAGGCATCTGTTCCCACGTAATCCTTGTAGATGTTCTTAAGATGCCTTACTTCGGTCACAAGATAGCCGTACGGACCTGTGATGGTTCGACCACACTCAAGGTAGATCTTCAGCGGGTCAAGTCCGTTAGCCTTGATCTTTGCATCATATTCCTCTTTGACACCCTTTGCAATGACATCGTATGGAACAGCTTCCTGATCCGGCATGTAAGGGATACCAATACCGCCACCAAGGTTCACGAAGTCGAAGCGGATGTCAAGCTCCTTTGAGATCTCAACAATTGTTTCGAAAAGCAACCTTGCGGTCTCTATGAAGTAAGATGGATCCAGTTCATTGGATGCCACCATTGTGTGCAGTCCAAAACGTTTGACACCTTTCTCTTTGAGCATCCTGTAGCCTTCGAAGAGCTGTTCCTTTGTGAAACCGTATTTAGCCTCTTCCGGGTTTCCAATGATAGCATTGCCTTTCTTTAGGGTACCGGGGTTGAACCTGAAACATACAAGTTCAGGAAGTCCTGCTGTCTCTTCAAGGAACTCGATGTGGCTGATGTCATCGAGATTAATGATCGCACCAAGCTCTTTTGCTTTGACGAACTCTTCCGCAGGAGTGTCATTTGAACTGAACATTATGTCCTCACCAACAATACCGGACATCTCAGAAAGAAGCAATTCAGGCAATGAACTGCAATCTGCACCAAAGCCTTCGCTCTCCAGTATCTTCAGGATATACGGATTTGGTAATGCTTTGACAGCAAAGAATTCCTTGAATCCCTCGAGAATACTGAAAGCATCCTTGAGCTTTCTTGCATTCTCCCTTATAGCTTTCTCATCATAGACATGAAAAGGAGTTGGGTAGTGCTCTTTTATTTCCAGGATCTGTTCTTTTGTGAACGGAAGTGCCTTTGAGACCATTTTTTAAATTCTCCTGATAGGGTTCTGCTGTACTCTAGTAACTTCAAAGTTAATACTATTTGCGACGTTCCAGATGTATCGGCAAACCATTTGAACATTTTCCCTTCAAATAGCGAGAAGGTAAACCATTTTTAAAAAGTACATGAAGAGTCCGTTGGAGACAATAAAGGACCAAAATCAAAACCACAACTCTGACATGTCTTAGGTCCAAACGAGTTCATGTCTTCGATTTTCTCAAGATTCTCAATAGAGATCTCAGTTCACCGAATCTAAGAAATACCTATTATTCTGATTCCTTACTGTCGTTCAATGACTGTCGAACAGCGTTCGACTCGGACGGGACGGAAGAGAGACGGCAAAGCGTGAAAGGTGGGGCAACCTTACCAGAGTTCAATGTCAGCAGTACACTAATATTTGGTCTATTATATAATAATCCTAAAAGCAATTTAAAGATTCCAATATCCAGCTTATTTCCATTAATTCTCGGAAATCGATGCTTAACTCTGTCGTTACTCCAGTGATCTTGCTTTCTCGACAAAGGCCATGACAGTTAGTACAAAAGTGGCATGTGCCCAGGTGAGAGGACTCACACTTAAAGGACTCCCATCAAACGGATTCAGCTGCTCTGCCAGCATACCGGTCTCTGTGGCTCTATCTGTGACCCACAGTATTATCTCCCTTGCTTTTTGCAGGTCACTGATGCTCTTTGCCATCTGTATATACCATTGTGCTACCCATAAGGTACATATGAACCAAGGATTACCTGGAATGATCTCCGGATCGTATTGCGCAACTTCTTGATATTTATCCTTATAGAAGCGAGCGATACCCCCTACCTCAGTCTTCACCGATAGTATGCTTTCTATACTTTTCATAGTGCTAACCACCCTGGCATCGTCGGGGGGGAGCACCCTGAACTGGGATACGGCGTAGAGGTTGGCATCGACGGTCTCATCCCTAGGGTTGATGCTTCGCAGGAACCTCCCCAGTTCCTTATCATACAGGTGATTCTCGATCCCCCGTTTTATTTCCATGGCAGCCTTGTTGTAGCTCTCTGCGAGGTTATTGTCTCCATACATTGCTGCAAACTTGGCAGCACATATGAGCCCCGCATACACTGTTGAACATGTATAGCTGTGAACCGCTCTTTTCTCCTCCCACAGATTATAACTGGGTTTGGGGAGTCCAGTAGAAGGATCCCTGTACTTGGTCATGAACTCGGCAGCCGGTATTATCATTGAGTGATAAACCGGATCGATGTTCTCGATCGATCTTGTAATTTTATAATGATTCCACAAAGCCACGATAATAAGTGCTGTGCTATCTTCCTGTATCGGAAGTTGGATCTGTCCATCAGGTGTTACCCAAGGCATCCAACCACTTGCAAGGGTACCTGTAGGATTGTATTTTTGCAGGAAATATCCGTGATCATGGAGAAGTCCCTGGGAGTATTTAAAGAATTTTTGCACAATCCCTGAGAAACGTGTTATGTCCAGTGCCATGGCGACAAATGCACTGTCCCGCGGCCACATGTAACTGTATGAATCCATGTTGAACCTTTCAAGAATATCACTGTCATTGGCAGCTATGATCGCGCCATCGTTATCGATCTGTGACCTTATAATAAGCAGACTGTGTTTGAATAGGTCTACCACTTTTGGTGGAAGATCAAAAAAATCGTACTTTTCCTTGTTCACCCATGAATAATAGTACTGTCCTGCTTCACCTATCATCTTTTCAGGTGTTCTGTTAAGGACAAGTTCGTTGAGTCGCTTGACTTCAAAGAAGGTCTCACCTGCTGCAATCCAGTAATATATCGTTTTTGTTTCCCCCGCTGCCAGATGCCGGGAGAAACTGATGAAACTGTTCACCGCCCCAATTTGAATGGGGTTCATGTTAAGCTCTCCGGACTTAATAACACCAGATTCATCCGTCCCTTTTGGACCTACTTCATACTGGTCAAAGTTTGGTGAGCCACTAATAAGGAAGTAGCGCGAGTCCTGATAATGTATTATGGACTGCAATGCAGGGTCAAAGATAGCCGTATCACCATTCGGGTTCTCGTAAAGGGCAATATCATGGCTGAAAAGTAGCTTCAGGTCCACATCTATGGTGTCGGTATTGGTTATTGCTATCTTTCGAATGAATACATTCTCAAAAGGGTGTACACATTCGTTGAGCCTCAACTCAACTTCAAGACGATCATTGCGATAGTAGGTATCAGTTACCAACCGATCTTTCTGGTAACCAAGTTTGTGGCTCCAATCATCCCCGATCAGAGAGACCATACCAAGATTTTTTCCTTCCACTTTCACCCCTACCCTGCAATGTCGTCCATTCACATGGTTCTCATTTCCTATATGGGGGAAGTACATGTCCCGGATGCTTGCATTCATATCAAGATTCACCAGCAGTGATCCGTTTCCAACAACGAGTGGTTTAGGCATTTGAGCATCACCTTTAACATAAATTCACACGTATAAATGTACATCATGAGCTAAAGTAGTTTCCTGCTTTATGGGAAACGAGAAATGACGCCATTAAATTATCGGGGTTCTAATTTTAAGGGTCAAGATATCCAATTAGCTGTGATATTATAACAGAATGAAGTGTGGGGGTATAAGTATGGGTTTTAGTCTAAAAAAGCCCGACTTTGGTGCGAACATAGGTATCCTTTCTTATGAGTATCCGCCAAATTTTTTTGGTGGAGTGGGTATCCATGTAGATGAGCTAACCAAAAGTCTTGCAATCGGAAATGATCAGGTACATGTGTTTACATCCAATGTACAGGGATTGAACGAACAGTTGATCAGAAATTTATGGGTACATGGACCACTAGGACTTCATTATCAGGCATCTAATGATTTCAGTGCGGTATATAAAAAGATACTGACCAACATCAATGTGGCTGCGATGGTGAAGAAACAGTTTTTAAATGGCAGTCTGGATCTGTTGCACTCGCATGGTGGTTTGATCCAGTTAGCTGCTGCATTGTCAAAGCAGAGCACCCGGCTGCCACTGGTGATGACAGCTCACAGTATAGATATCAACAGAACGAAGCCAGACGGGCTGAGTGTTATGATGGAGAAAAATGTGGTGGGTATGGTGGACAGGTTCATTGCAGTATCAAAGTCCATACAAGAAGAACTTGAGCAAACATTTGAAATCGAACATGATAGGATCACGATCATTCCAAACGGTGTGGATACTGAGACATTCAAACACCAGAATGCGGACGACATCCTCAGAAAATACAAACTTGATAACCGATTCGTTGTGCTGTTTGTTGGAAGGGCTGATCCGCAAAAGGGTGTGAGGTATCTGGTTGATGCCGTGCGAAAGCTCCGGAGACACATTCCTGAGATAATGCTGGTCATGGTTGGCCAGCCGGATATATATCATGACAGGCATATCCTCTGCCTTCCGCATGTGGGGAAGCATGAACTCATTAAATTATACTCTCTCTCCGACGTGTTCGTGCTGCCCAGCATCTACGAGCCTTTCGGCATTGTGCTCTTGGAGGCCATGGCATGTGAGACCGCGTGCATTGGGGCACGGGTCGGAGGGATACCATATATCATTGACCACAACAGGACCGGGCTTCTGGTGGAGCCGGAAAGCGGTGCAAGTATCGCAGAAGCGATCGATAGATTATATCATGATCCGGAAAGGAGGTGCCTGATGGGAAAATGGGGGCGTGAGAGGGTTATATCATTATTTGACTGGCAAGATATAGCAAAGAAGACTGGAGAGGTATACCGGCAGGCACTTAATTAAAACCAGAGTCTGCTCTTGATGTACTCAATGTTAACCTATCATGGATTCGATCCGCACATGTGCCTCTAGATTCACTCTTTCTATGTTGCATACGAAACCCAGATAAATCTCTCCCACTCGCACCTAATGTCGAACCAGATATGATTGCCACACAAGCATCTCGGAGCAGAAATGTACAAAAAGGATAGAAGAGCCATCACAACAAACAACCATCATCGAATTGTAGAGAAAGTGAAACTGCACAATAAACTCAAGACAATTACAGCAGTTCACTAATATCAGTTTAAACTCATATAAACGACATCATACGATCCATTTATATGTGGTAAAATTCCCTTCGCATGGATTTCCAATCGCAAAAGAAAGCCTCTCCAATTCGATATTTCTATGCTTTGGTTTCATTTCTTCTTAAAAACGTGTGGTGACACTTCAAAGAAAACATTTTATAATTGATAAAAGAGGTCCTCATACTATCAAAAGTGACTTGTTCAAATTTGATATATTCATCCATTTTGTTGCGGAATGGGTGAGACAGAAGCTAAAACCGATGTTAACAGTTGAATGTTGTAGATAAAGGAGGATTATTATATAAGGGGTTGAATATTGGTGAACTACTGTCCTTGGGAGCCCTCCTTCCTGTCAGAACTAGTGTTGTCTCCTCCGGGATATCCTCCAACAGTTTGAGGATGTCTTCAGTCTTCAGAATTCCGAAGTGGGCCGCAAGGTTCATCTTGTCCAGTATCAAGAGCCTAGGTTCCCTCTTGATGGCTTTCTTTGTGAATTCCAAGGCCTCTGCCGCCAGCTTATAGTCCTCAGGATCAGGATTCTTGAAGTTTATGAACTCCTTCATCCCGAACTGGTGAATCTCATACTCTGGTGACAATCTATCCTTTATCTTGCACTCCCCTATGTATTTTCTACCTTTCATGAACTGGATAATGATGACCTTGTACCCGTGGCCCACCGTCCTAAGAGCCAATCCAAAGGCGCTTGTGGTCTTCTCCTCACCTTCCCCTGTGTAAAGATATACCATGCCTTTACCCACTTAAACACCTCAGAGGGGACACTCCCCGGTAATACAATCTCCAGAGAATTCTGAATCCGCCACAATTCCCTCCTCCTTATCTTTTCTTAAACCACCTATCACTAAAACCTGCTTGGTCTTGCTCCCGTAGCGGTAGACCGTGATTCCCTTGCACTTCAGCTGATATGCCATCATATAGATTTTTCTGACGTCTTCTAGGGTGGCGTTGGCTGGCAGATTAACTGTTTTGGCAACAGCATTGTCCACATACTTCTGGAAAGCCGCCTGCATCCTGACATGCCATTCCGGGGCAATGTCCAAAGATGTGACAAATACACGCTTAATATCCTCGGGTATCTTCGGGATGTTCTTAATAGACCCTGTTTTGGATATCTCTATCAGGAGGTCGGTGCTGTAGAATCCCCTCTCCTTTGCGATTTTCTCGAACACCGGGTTTACTTCCAGCAACTGCGTCCCCATGATATTTCTTACAAAGGATAGGGCAAAGATGGGTTCTATACCGGAACTCGTATTGGCAATTATGCTTATGGTCCCAGTGGGAGCTACGGTATTTACAGTGGCATTTCTCATGGCCTTGTAATCATTCTCCCACATGCTACTCTTGAAGTTCGGAAAGGATCCCCTCTTCGCACCAAGTTCCACTGATTTCTTCACCGATTCGTCCCTGATGAACTTCATAATTTTTTCGGCGGTGTTTATGGCTTCCTCCGAATCGTAGGGTATTGCAAGTATGGCGAACATCTCAGCAAACCCCATCACACCCAGGCCAATCTTACGGTTATTTTTTGCGATCCTGTCAATCTCTTTCAAGGGATACCTATTGGCATCAATCACGTTGTCCAGAAAATGCACACACAACCTCGTGGTCTCCCTTAGCTTCTCCCAGTCAATCTCACCGTCCCTTACCATCTTGGACAGATTGATAGACCCGAGGTTGCAGGATTCGTATGGAAGGAGGGGTACCTCACCGCATGGATTGGTGCTTTCAATGATACCAACATGAGGGGTGGGATGTTTTCGATTAATCTCATCCAAAAAGACCATCCCCGGATCCCCAGTACGCCAGGCCATGGTTACTATCAAGTCAAAAACATCCCTAGCCCTCAGCTTTCCTGTGGATTTTCCCGTCCTAGGGTTTATGAGATTATATTCCCCGTCCTCTTCAACCGCTTTCATGAATTCGTCTGTAATGCCCACGGAGATATTGAAGTTGTCCAAGAAACCCTCCTTTTCCTTAGAGATTATGAATTCGATTATGTCCGGATGGTCAACCCTCAGGATTCCCATGTTAGCCCCCCTCCTCTTCCCACCCTGCTTTATCACTTCAGTAGCCTAGTCAAAGATTCTCATAAAGGACACCGGCCCCGAGGCCACGCCCTTGGTAGACCTTACTATGTCCCCCCGGGGCCTTAATCTCGAAAAAGAAAAGCCCGTTCCACCCCCCGACTGGTGTATTAGGCTCATGTTAGTCAAAGCCCCAAAGATGCTCTTCAAGGAATCCTCCACAGGCAACACGAAACACGCACTCAACTGCCCCAGGTCCGTACCAGCGTTCATCAGGGTTGGAGTGTTGGGCAGGAACTCCAGACCTGCCATCATCCTGTAGAACTCCTCTTCTGTCTTTTTCACGTCCCCTCCGTATCTTTTATCAACTGAGGCTACAGCCTTGGCCATTCTCTTGAACATCCCGGCAGGGGTCTCTATGATGTTGGCTTCCTCGTCCTTCAGTAGATATCTTCTCTCCAGTACCCTAATGGCATTGACACTAAGCTTGAGCTCATCTTTTTCCACTCCCAAAAGCTTCTTTGCTTCCCTCACCTCTGTCCTTTTCTGGCGATACAGAATGTAGGCTTTGGCCACCTTGGCGTATCCATTCCTGATTAAAATCTCCTCAACTATATCCTGTACATCTTCTACACCAAGAACCCGGTCTTTGAACTTATCTTCAAGAACCTCCACCACCTGCCGGGATATTTTCCTGGCCAGGTCGCCGTTCTTTTCCCTCACCGCCAAAATGGCCTTCTGTATTGCTAAAGTAATCTTTGCAGAGTCAAAGGCTACGATTCTACCGTCCCTTTTTCTTATCTTTTCCATCTCGTATCCCAATTAGAATAGATAAATGTTCCAATTAAATATTTTCCCATTATATTGTTAGGAGACTTCAGCTCTGTAGAATTCCTCTATAAATGACAACCAAAATTCAATACAATGGTAGGTGGCAATCAAAAACTATAACAAAAACTACTTGAATAATACATTGGGGGTAAATAAGTGAAAATATGTGTAACAGCTACGGCTGGCAGTTTAGATGCTGTCGTTGACCCGCGTTTTGGAAGATGTCAGTATTTTGTCATCGTTGATTCTGAGACAATGGAATTCGAAGCTCTTAAGAATCCAAGTATTTCAGCACCAGGTGGTGCAGGAGTACAGGCGGCACAGGCTATAGTGAACAAAGGCATTGATATATTGATAACAGGAGAAATTGGTCCCAATGCATTACCAATCCTCTCTGCTGCTGGTATCAAAGTGGTAACAGGAGCCAGTGGTTCGGTTGCAAATGCAATCGAACAGTACAATAAAGGTGAATTGCAAGCAACCACTGGCCCAACTGAACCTGCCTATGCTGGTGGCAGAGGTGGAGGAATGGGGCGTGGCAGAGGCCGAGGAATGGGTAGTCGCAGATAAAAAAATACCAATGTCTACAAAATTTCAATTAATTAAATCTGTTATTTGATAAAAATAGTTACTCCTATAGTGGGACAAAATGGTTTAGAAGATTTCGTTGTTCAGCATTTTGGCAAAGCACCGTATTATATCATTATAGAGCTTGAAGGTGATAAAATAAAAAGCTGGGATGTCAGCGAGAGCCCTGCTGCTGGTTTGGATAGGAAAAGGGGTGTGAAGACTGCAGAGTTTCTGAAAAGTCGGGGTGTCAATGTCGTAATCGTGGGCGAAATTGGCGAGGGACCATTCCACACGCTTCGCGATAGTTTTGTGAAGATGCTCCAAATGCCGGAGGCAGTGGAAGATGTTGAAAAGGTTGTGGGGAAGATTTCAGAGTTGAGTACACTCACATCACCTACAGAGTAAATCAACCAAAAAAAATTGAGGGTTAAGTATATGAAAATTGCAATCGCAAGCGGGAAAGGTGGGACAGGGAAAACAACGGTAGCTGTTAATTTTGTCCTTTCAATTGAAAATGTGCAGCTGTTTGATTGTGATGTGGAGGAGCCTAACTGTCATTTATTTTTGGGATTTAATCTTGAGAAGGTTGAAGATATAAATATTTTAACACCTGTCGTGGACAAGACCAAATGTGATTTCTGCGGCAAGTGCTCTGAGTTTTGCCAGTTCAATGCAATCGCTGTACTGCCAGAAGATGTACTTGTATTCCCTGCACTCTGTCATGGATGTGGTGGATGTGCCATGGTCTGTCCAAAAGACGCAATCGTTTATGAGAACAGAAGCATAGGAGTAATTGAAAAATCCAAAGGTGGGAACATAGAGTTCTATCGCGGAGTGTTAAATATCGGAGAAGCGATGGCATCTCCTGTTATCAAAGCTTTGAAGAAACATGTCGATGAAAGCAAAACTGCAATATTCGATGCGCCGCCTGGCACAGCGTGTCCGGTTATTAGCTCTGTCCAAGGTGCGGATTACTGCATTCTTGTTACCGAATCAACGCCTTTTGGATTCCACGATCTGCTGCTTGCTATTGATGTTTTAAGGAAACTGGAAATTCCCTTTGGCATAATAATCAATCGCTGCGACATCGGTGATGATAGGGTGGAGAACTACTGCGATACGGAGGGAATTCCTGTTCTTATGAAGATACCACATGATCGAAAGATTGCGCGGTTGTATTCTGAAGGAATCCCTTTTGTTAACAGGATGCCAGAGTGGAAGGTAAAATTTGTACAGCTATTAGATAAGATACAGGCACAGATTTAACTCATAGAGGCAGGGATATGAAAGAGCTTACGGTAATAAGTGGAAAAGGTGGCACCGGCAAAACGACTATTGCAGCGGCATTAGTCTCGCTTGCAGAAAATGCTGTGATTGCTGACTGTGATGTGGATGCTGCAGACATGCATCTTATTTTGCAGCCTGAAATAATTGAGACCATCGATTTTAGCGGATTAAAAGTCGCGTCTATTGATGAAACACTCTGCATCAAATGCGGCATTTGCAAGGATGCCTGCAGGTTCGATGCAATAACCAATGATATCAGGATTGATATTTACGGATGCGAGGGTTGTGGTGTCTGTGCATATGTCTGTCCGGAAAGAGCAATCAGTATGATCGAGAGAAAAGCAGGAGATGCCTATAATTCCGAAACAAGATTCGGGCCAATGGCACATGCAAGGCTTGGTATTGCAGAGGAGGCAAGTGGCCTGTTGGTCGCAGTTGTTAGGGACAATGCCAGAAAGCTTGCAGAAAAATATGATAGAGATCTGATTATCATAGATGGCCCTCCAGGAACCGGGTGCTCTGTAATTGCTTCTATTGCTGGTGTCGATATGGTTCTGGTCGTTACTGAACCGAGTGTATCTGGCATTCATGATCTTGAACGAATACTGGATGTGGCAGATCATTTCAATATTCCGGCTGTGGTTTGTATAAATAAATACGATATAAACGAGAAGAACTCTCTTATTATCGAGGAGTATTGCAAAGACCGTGGAATTGAGGTTGTGGGTAAACTGCCTTATGACGATGCACCAACCAAAGCTATGATTCAAGAGATGACTGTTATAGAATATTCTGATGGTGAGTTTTCGAACAAGGTCAAAAATATCTGGGAAAATGTCAGGGAAAAGCTTACATGATATGTTCAAATGAGGAAATAAAGGACCGACTTATATCATACTTGGATTGTGTATTGGTCATGATGCCCTTTTTACTCAACACTCGGATGCACCTGTGACAACTATAGCGGCTAAAGATGGAATTGCTTGCACATAATCCATTGTTCGCACTATATCCCGATTATTATCTTAAAAACAGATCCAATAGGGAGTGGAAAAGCTGAAATTGACAATAGTTTATGATAACGAAGCAGAAGAGGGCCTCATCAGAGGTTGGGGATTTTCCTGCTATATCAAGACAGAAGAAGAGAATATCCTTTTCGATACTGGTGGAGATGGCAGAGCACTGCTTCATAATCTGAGAGTGCTCGACATCTCTTCACAGGAGATTACAAAAGTAATATTATCTCATGAGCATGGAGACCACACCGGGGGACTCTTTGCTTTGTTGAATACAAATCCAGAAATTGAGGTCTATGTACCTGTCTCGTTCTCGAAACGTCTGAAAAACGAAATAGCTTCACAAGCAAGGTTGATTGAGGTTTCTGAGGCACAGGAAATTTGCCGCAATATCTATACCACAGGTGAACTCGGCAGCGGTGTGAGGGAACAGTCCCTCATTGTGGATTCAGGCAGCGGTTTATACGTCATTACCGGATGTTCTCACCCGGGACTCACTGAAATCATGGGCACGGCATCAAAATTTGGTACAGTAGTGGGTATAATCGGAGGGTTGCATGGAAGCACGGAGTACGATCTGCTCAAAGGGTTGAACCTGATTGGGGCAGGTCACTGCACTGCTCATAAAAAAGAGATTGCCAGGAAGTTTCCAGATGCGTTTTTAGAGATTGGGGCAGGTCTTAGTCTGGAATTGTGAGAAACTAATAAGAATGACAAAAGAAGGTTCTGTAGAATTCCCATTTCAAATGAGAATCAAGACGTAATGGATTAATTTTTGTGTTATGATAGGCATGGTAACTTTTTGGAGATCGTTGTTTGGTGAATCTCTTTTATCATAATCCCTTTCTCATATTCCTTTTGTGGAATAAGCTTGCTATAAACAAGAAACTACAAGTAAAGACGATTAAAACTAGTAAATCAATTGTCAAGGGGAAAAACGATGTTCCATTTAAGCTTGCATGAAATATATCTACAAGATATGTAAGGGGAGAAATGTATGATAAAACCTTTCCGGATCCTGATAGCTCAGGTAGAGGAATGAAAATACCACTAATAAAAATTAATGGAAAACGCACCAAACTAGAAAACATCATTATGTGAGAAGGCGAATGAGTAGATGGAGATGCCAAAAGAACACCTAATGATGCAAAACACAGAGATCCTAAAATTATAGCAATCAATAATAATGTAATACTGGTAATCACAATATTCAGGAAAATAGCGCTGACTACTATAGCTATGGAGGTAATAATCAATCCAAAGATTGAGCCTGCAACAACATCTCCCAAAATTATAGTATTGATGGTTACTGGCTAAGATAATAACCTTTCATAAGTTCCTGCTTGCTTTTCCCATGGGGTGATCAGCGGCCCTACGGATGAAGCAGTAAAAAACAAAGCCATAGCAAGAAATCCAGGGAAGAAGATAGACATGTCGATTTTTCTCCCTATATAAAAAGCAAAGAATAGAAAAAGAGGTAACAATAAACCATATATTATTACTGGAGCTTTATTATAATATATTTTGATGTTTTTTTCAGTGGTGACTACGACACCTCGTATAAAAACAGAATAATTCATCTATCCACCTCAGTAAGTCTGACAAACACTTCTTCAAGACTCGGTCCATATGTCTTCATAGAGATTATTTTTAAGTCATTCTTTTGCGCCAAAGTTACAACATGTTTGATTGTTTTATCTAGATCATTTGTGTATAATCGCCATTTATCCCCATAAAGATCGATCTTAGATATGAAATCGGACACGAACAAATTTCTATTTATTTTTTGGTCAAAGGATATCTCTATGGATTGGGTCTTTTCAAAGGTACTTTTTAATATCTCAGGTTTATCTATGGCTACAATCTTTCCTTTATTGATGATACAGACCCTCTGACATAATTTATTTGCTTCTTCAATATTATGGGTTGTTAGAAAGATAGTGCTCCCTTTTCCATTCATATGTTTTATCGTTTCAATTACCAGTCTTCGACTTTGAACATCTAATCCTTCTGTAGGTTCATCCAAGATAAGTATATGTGGATCATGAATTATTGCACATGCGATGCTAACTCGTTGTTTCATCCCTTTTGAAAAGGTTCTAACAGGATCGTTTCTTCTCTCATAAAGTCCAAGAGTTGAAAGAAGTTCCTCAGACTTTTTCTCAAGTGTATTTTTTGACAAGCCATAGTACTTACCTGCCAGATACAGATTCTGTTTAGCCGTTAAATCCGCATAGACATTTCCAATTTCAGGTATCACACCCATCATCATCTTTGCCTTGATCGGATTCTTTACCAGATCAATCCCCTCAATAAACACATTGCCAAAATCTGGCATCAAGATTCCTGTAAGTAGCCGTATGGCAGTGGTTTTTCCAGCTCCGTTAGGTCCTAAAAAACCGAAAATTTCTCCTTTTTCAACATTAAAATTGACATTATCAACAGCAATGATATTTTCAAATGTCTTTTTAATATTTTTTACTTGGATTGCAAACATGTGCCTAAGCATCCTGGAATAATCAACTAATAGTAGAGATTATGAATGGATTTAGATGAAACATGTTATTTGGTATCGTTGCATTATATGATACTTTCCACAGACATTTGATCAAAAGTGGTCTTTTCTATTGCTATCGTTTTATTTGAATCGAAATTTAATAGAAAAAAGAGAGTCAATAGTAGGTTTTTATAGAGTTTAAAAAACAAAAATCATTATTTATATCGTTGGAACCGAATATTTTTGAAAATATATATGATATTCTAACGTAACAGAAACTTCTTATAATAAAGCCATCTACATTATATATGGGGCTGTAAAGGGAAACACGCGATTTCAAATTAATCTACAATATTTTACAGTCTTGTTGAATACCAAGGGGAGAACTAACAGGGGGCTACATTTCAAATACCAATATTTAGCCAACGGCTTGAAAAGCAAACGACAGCGTCTCTCTTTGGGTAGAATAAAGGGAGTGATAAAATATAGCATACGGATAGGGACGTGGATATAGATGGTGGTATCGGGCAACGGGTCTTCCAGAATGATGCGATTTAGGTATAGTCCATGGCACGGTTTTAATTCCCGGATGACAGTGGCAGAAGAGCGACGGATGTTAGAAGAGGTAAAAAACTTTAGAAGGTCAGATTGAAGAAATTAAATAATATCTAGAAAAACTTAAAACCGAAGAAAAATGATAATAAATATTTGATGCTAAGGTTTGTCAATTTAACCTGTACAAAGCATTTTAACAATATATTGGGGGAAAATCAGTGAAAATATGTGTAACAGCTACAGACAGGAGTTTAGACGCTTCTGTGGATCAATTCTTTGGGAGATGCCGATATTTTATTATTGTCGATTCTGAGACAATGGAATTCGAAGCGCTTGAAAACCCGAGTGCCTCGGCGCCAGGTGGTGCGGGGATTCAGGCGGCACAGGCTATAGTGAACAAAGGCATTGATGTATTGCTAACAGGAGACATTGGTCCCAATGCATTACCAATCCTCTCCAATGCTGGCATAAAAGTGGTAACAGGCACCAGTGGTTCGGTTAAAGACGCAATCGAACAGTATAAAAAAGGTGCACTGAAACCAACTACTGTTCCGACTACGCCTGCTTACTTTGGAATGGGTAGAGGTAGAGGGCGAGGAATGGGGCGTGGCAGAGGTTTTTGGTGCAGATGGTATCCACATCCAGTACCCTACCATATGCCAGTACCCTACCATATGCCTGAACCATACATTCCTTACGAAGTTCCTTATGAAGTTCCTTATACAGAGCCTTCTAGGGAAGAGGAAATTGCTCATATTAAAGAAATGCTCGAATCCTTGGAAGACGAGCTAAAAGATGTGAAGGAAAGGTTGAAAGAACTATCTGAAGAAGCTAAATAATAGATTGGTTTATCCAATCTATTTTTCGGTCAAAGATCGGAGGATGCTTAAGGGGATACATGATAGGTATACATATTGTAGTCTGTTGATTGGAGCTGCTAAAGAAAAGAACATCAGGTTATTTTGTCTGTCTTGATTCAATCATAAAAGTGCAGAGATATAGCAAAAGAGATTGGAAGTTATGTTGCACCGATAGAGCTTCTGACAGAAGATATAATGATCTAATTCAAGTTTCAAACAAATTTGTTCAACTTTGATATGAATATGAGTGATGAAGCTATCGTTCTTAAGGACATTTGGTTCCATTATAATGACATACCAATACTTGAAGAGGTAAATCTTGTTGTAAAAGAGCACGATTTTCTTGCTATCATAGGACCTAATGGAGGAGGGAAAAGTACTCTACTTAAGGTTATTTTAGGATTGATAAAGCCTAGCAGAGGGACTGTTTCAGTTTTCGGAGAAACTCCTCAAAAAGCAAGGAAGTTTATTGGATATGTTCCTCAATACAGCCTTATCGACCTGAATTTTCCGATAAGTGTTTTGGAAGTTGTGTTGATGGGTCGCTTAAGTCACATCGGATTGCTAAAAAGATATGGCGAGGACGACAAAGAAAAGGCTCTTGATGCTCTTAAGATAGTGGACATGTTCGATTATAAGGATCGGCAGATTGGGACTTTATCAGGTGGACAGCGGCAGAGGGTTTTCATAGCCAGGGCGCTGGCAGCTGACCCTAAATTACTTCTGCTGGATGAACCTGCAGCAGGTGTAGATATTATAAGGCAAGAAGAATTCTATGAATTGTTAGAAAAACTCAAAGAAAAAATGGCCATTATTATAGTATCACATGATATCAGTGCCGTTTCTGTCCATGTTGATAAGATTGCCTGTTTAAACCGTAAGTTGTATTACCACAACTCAAAAGAATTACTTCCAGAGGATTTGAAAGCTGCTTATCAATACCCGATAGAGTTGATTGCTCACGGCATTCCACACAGGGTTTTGAAAAAGCATTGAAGGGTTTTTGCATGATGGAGCTATTACAGTACGAATTTGTAAGAAATGCCACCATTGCTGGGATACTTACCAATATCACCTGCTGCATCATCGGAGTTTATGCAATGGTTCAAAAGATAATTTTTATCGGTGGCAGGGCATGGTTCTCGTATTGTTTAATGTAGTCTCAGGCCATGATTTTTGTCATGTCTGCAGTGCCTACACAATTTTCGTTGGTAAAAGGTATTGGCAGCCGAGCACACAACATAATTGCATTATAAGGTGAAACAACATGGAAACTGTAACTGCTGCTTTTATCCTTACAACATTTGCAGGACTTTCAACAGGTATAGGAAGTCTGATAGCCTTCTTTATTCCAAAACCAAAAATGACGTACTTATCTATCCTACTTGGATTTGCAGCAGGTGCCATGTTATATATCTCATTTGTAGAACTTTTATCAACTTCCATAGAAAATGTGGGGTTTCTCGTGGCAAATACCGCCTTTTTCCTTGGAATGGTTGTGATCTATTTCTTGGATCGTACAATTCAGCATGTTCATTTAGATACTTTACCTGACAGCCATGTCCATTTAGATACTTTACCTGACAGCCGTCAGAAGAGACTCCAAAAAGCAGGTATATTTACAGCAATCGGGATTGCTATGCACAATTTTCCAGAAGGTATGGCAGTAATGGCAACATCCTTGAGTTCTCCATACCTTGGCATGTCACTAGCTGTTGCCATAGCAATCCATAATATCCCAGAAGGGATCACAGTTTCAGTGCCTATCTATTACGCCACCCAAGATCGGAAAAAAGCTTTTGCTTACTCTTTCATATCTGGACTATTTGAGCCTGTTGGGGCAGCTTTTGGCTATTTATTGATCTTTCAATTCTTAACTGCAACCCTACTGGGCATAATTCTTGCCTTTGTTGGTGGAATTATGGTTTTCATATGTTTTGATGAACTATTACCCATTGCCATAAAATATGGGGATGAGCATTTGATGCTTTCGGGTTTACTTTCAGGGATGGCAGTAATGGCTCTAAGCCTCCATCTATTAGGTTGATGTTATTAACAAACTTATTTATTTAAGAAAATAAGATTGAGATTAAAGGGGGAATTGGAATGGCAGAGGGAATTCCAGAGAATAAGAAAAGGCATAATACATCATCAAAAGAAGAAGTTAAGATACATATAAAATCATCTGCTAAGTTTATCGCTGTCGCCAGTGGGAAAGGAGGAGTTGGAAAATCCACGGTAGCGGTAAATATAGCTGCAGCCATTGCCAGAAAGGGTTTTAAGGTGGGTATTTTCGATGCTGATGTCTATGGGTTCACCATCCCAAAAATGCTGGGCATCACCGGACAGCCTAAAGCAATTGCTGAGGATCAGATCCTGCCCCTTGAAAAACATGGAATAAAAGTAATGTCAATGGGGTTTTTCGTCAAGGAAAATCAGCCGGTTATCTGGCGGGGTCCGATGATTCATAAAGCAATCAAACAGATTTTGACCCAAACTTTGTGGGGAGACCTTGACTATGTGATAATCGACCTACCTCCAGGCACGGGAGATGTTGCGATCACTTCGGGAATGCTCCTTCCCAATATGAGCATAATTATCGTCACAACACCTCAGGATGTTTCCTCAAAAGTTGCATGCAGAGCCCTGAGGATGGCAAAAAAGACAAACCTCAAAATACTGGGTGTTATTGAAAACATGTCCTATTTTATTTGCCGAAAATGTGGCGAAAAAGCGTATATCTTTGGTCAGGGAGGGGGCGAAGATTTAGCTAGGGAGGAAAGGGTTCCGTTTCTGGGAGAGATTCCGCTGGAGCAGAGCATTCGAGAAGGGAGCGATAGCGGTAAACCGCTGGCTTTTGAGGAGAGCGATTCACCTGCAAAGAAGACTTTTGAGAGAATAGTTAGTAAAATTCTAAAGATGTAAAAAAGGAAAAAAGAAAATTAATAATCATCTAACACCAATGAATCAACATCATGAAGTCGAAAATTATCTATGGCCCAGTCCTTTCAAGAAGGCTTGGGCGCTCACTTGGAATCGATGCAAAAGATCTTGCAGTTATTATCGAAGAGTTGCTTAGGGAAAAAATATTGTGGAGATAACCGCGGAGAATGAAAAATATTACCGTGCAGTTAGTTAACTCAATTCAAATCAAGTTCTTATGCTCTTCTATCTACACTTGAAAATATTAGAATATTAGCCTTTGTAGAAAGGCTCTAAAATAACAAATAATAATTCTAATGAACATGTTTATACTGCATGTTATAACATAATCTTGATTCTCCTGTGGTTGATTTTGGTAGGATTCATACAGAGCCAAAGACTCCAAATCTACACCCACATTACAAACATTTCATATCGGCAGAGGTGTCTGTGGCTTACATTTGACAGAAAATGCACTTATTACATAATTGTGGATTAATATTTTCCACAGTCCCACCTCATGTGAAAATTAGTATCGAATCAAGCCTTGCAATACCTTGTTTTGTCCAGTATTTGCAAACAGTACAAAACTGTATGCATTCACTGTTCACTTTCAATTCCGAATTACATTTCGAACATCTTTTTAATGTTCCATATCTAGACCCACTCTTTTTTTTAACTCCCAATATTGTTAGCCATATCGCCTGATAGCTAAAAAATTTCATAGAACTTTTCTAAAAAGTATGCTGCCCTGTAATACCTACCATTTTCAGATTTGATCTCGATTGTCCTCCCTCACCAACCAATCTCTCGATTATTGGAGACAAATCACTTTTATCAATATCAAGAGACTGGGCAATCTGCTCAATGTACTAGGGCTTCTAAGTCAGGCCATTTCAAAAAGTAGTTATTGTTTTACAGCTCTGATAACCACAAAAGATCCTTTTCCATGACCTGACATTACAGGCTCCAAATACTGTACAGCCTTCAGGTCCCTGAAGAGGGTCTGGGTGAAATAAAAGTCGTCAAAACCCGAACTTTTAAGCAGTTCCACGACCTCTTCCACAGAATAGAAAGTGGCAATTTCATAGAATACACTTTTCTTCTTTTTCTCCTGATATGATCTGCCAACAGCGCTGTTCTTATCTATAAACCCTATAATAAAAGAACCACCAGGATTCAGGATCCTCTTCGCTTCTCTAAATGCAGATTTAATATCATTCAGAAAACAGATAGTTGTGACCATCAGTGCAAGGTCGAAACTGGAATCTGCAAAAGGTAGTTGTTCAGCCACACCATAGACCGTCTGGATACCCCTGTTGCGGGCGATATTTACCATTCTGGGAGATGGGTCCACACCAAAAAGAATGCCCAATGGAACTGCAAACCTGCCTGATCCAACACCGATCTCGAGTCCTCTTGCATATGGTGGCATATTAGCCCTCAGTGCCCCAAGCTCTGATTCATAGACAGGTCTGTTCTCCTCGAACCAGTTTTCATATCTAGATGTGTACCTTTCAAAGGTTTCGATCCTTGGCATGGAAGACATTCAACCTCGTAATGATGCTCTTGTTAAGAATAGAATAGAGTGGTGATAAATTTTATTGTAAGCCCATTTCAAAATTCGGCTTTGTAGTAACCCCCATAACTAATTCCAGCAGTTCACTAATATTTGACTCCTTCCATATTAATCCTCATTTATCTACAACATTCAACTGTTAACATCGGTTTTAGCTTCTGTCTCACCCATTCCGCAACAAAATGGATGAATATATCAAATCTGAACAAGTCACTTTCGATAGTATGGAGCCCTCTTTTTACAATTGTAAAATGTTTTCTTTGCAATGCTAACCAGACGTTTTTAAGAAGAAATGAAACCAAAGCATGGAAATATCGAGTAGTATAGGCTTTCTTTTGCGATTGGAAATGCATGCGGAGGGAATTTTACCGCATATAAATGTATCGTATGATGTCGTTTATATGAGTTTAAACTGAAATTAGCGAACTACTGAATTTATTTTCATTTCGCTGCATGGATACCTGTTCCACAAATTTCTAGCGTCACAGTGTTAATACAAATATATATATAATACATATTTTGTATGTATTTTTTGAAAATAAATAACACTAAAAATAACGATTATTTATAAAAATAATACTTACCGCTATTAATGAATGTCTACTTATTAAAAAAGGAGGAATGATCTATTAAGATTAAACTAGCTAAAAAGGTAAATATCGCAATGTTGGTGTTCATATCACTTATTCTTGCTGTCGGTGTCTGCTCTGCAGACTCGGTTGAAGTACGTGGAACTATTCTTGACAGTGGAAATGTATCTTCAATAGAATGGGATGGTTCGAACTGGGGTGCTCTTTATTTTGCATTGAATGATGCAGGTTCTAATACGGAATCACTTTGCTATGAGAATGTTGATCCTGAAAATCCTGCTATTGGTGCAACACCTGATAACAATGTTATTGATGAAAATGAACTCATCTATAGAACGCATACATACAATAAAAAATTTAAACTAAGTGCAAAAACTGATGCCACTGCTGTCTCTACGTATTCTATTATACCTTTGTTCGGTAAAAAATACATCGCTGTTAATGATGATGCAAGTAAAATGACAACGCTCATCACAGAACAGGGTGGCGGTTCCGAAAAGACCTTGAAAGAAGGTGAATCCTGGGATCTGGGTAAAGGCTACAGTCTTACGGTTAAGCAGCTAGATCTTGACGGAGGAAAGGTATGGTTAGCTCTTTACAAGGATGGAGCTGAATTGGATTCTAAGATTCTGAGCACAGATGGTGCAGATGATGAAAGAACATTTGTCGCAAAAGATGATTTTGCCGGCAAGGAAGATGCTGTCTACTTTGTAACCTATGTAGATGAGGCATTTAAAGGTGCATCTGATTGTTTTGTAATTCTCAAGTATACATGGCTTGTTGATAAAGATGATATTACAAGCATTGAAGTGAACGATGAGTTCGGGGCCTTGAAGTGTACTGAAACATCAGTAGATGGGATCACATTATCTAACGATCAGGAGATAACCCTTGAAATGAGCGATACCGTCTACTTCACAGACGATTGGTACTTCAGGGTATCAAAAGCAGGTAAAGGTACGGACGGTGGTTATCTTTTCTACCCTGCAATGAAGATAATCGTTGAGGATAAAGCAGAGCCGGAAGTAGTTACGGAAGAAGTCGAAGTCGAGGTACCAGAGTCAGTTTCTGAATCAAATTCAGCTGAAACTTTAGGGGTTGCCAAAGCAGCACCCAACTCAGAGGTCACAAATAGACAAACAGTAGGAGAATCGAACAAAGAGTCCGCTGAAAACCCTATTGAAACTCCTGCTGAAAAAACACCAGGTTTTGGAGCATTGTTCACAATTCCAGTAATTCTTGCGGTTTTATCCTTTACCAAAAGAAAATAAATAATCTCCAACAGTGAACTCAAATATGGAGTATCAATAATGTTTGAAACCTTAAAACAGATTAAGGAAAGGATAAACAATCAGGATGTAGATGGTTTCTCGGATATGAGAAAGTTCGCAATCCTTTGCATCCTTTTTGTGGTGCTGGGCCTTGCAGCAGCCATCGCCATGGTACTTGGTGCATATAATATCTCTTTTGTAGATGTATATGCAACTATCATCGCTAACCTCAGCCCCCTTCGGGATGCATCCAGTATCAATAATCTACATAATACCATAATATGGAACATACGGTTGCCAAGAGTCCTGTTAGCTATTATAGTAGGTGCTGCTCTTGCAACATCTGGTGCGGTCTTCCAGGGATGTTTCAGGAATCCACTGGTCGAGCCCTATATTCTCGGTGTTTCCTCCGGGGCGGCGTTCGGGGCGGCACTGGGGATTGTTTATCCCCATATTTTTTACTCTATCCAGATATCGGCCTTTGTTTTTGCCTCACTTGCCGTTATGGCTGCCTATACGCTGGCAAGAACGCGAGGTCAGACCCCGATCATCACTCTCATACTTGGAGGTGTCATCATTGGTTCTATTTTTTCAGCAATGGTCTCCCTCCTAAAATATACGGCTAATGATTCTTCATTACGTGAGATCGTGTTCTGGTTGATGGGCGGGTTCTACTATGCCACCTGGAATGACGTTGTCATTACCGTACCAATTGTGGGTCTGTCTTTTCTGGTACTGTGGATGTATGGCTGGAAACTGAATATTCTCTCAATGGGGGATGAAGAAGCCCGGGGACTGGGTATCAACCCGGAAAAATCCAAGATTATCGTGGTCGCACTTGCAACACTTGTTACAGCTGTTGCAGTTTCAACTGTTGGAATTATCGCATGGGTTGGTCTTATGATGCCCCACGCAACGCGAATGATCCTTGGACCTGATCACAGATTTGTGATACCTTCTGCGGCAATGCTTGGCGGGATCTATCTTATCGTCTGTGATACACTGGCACGTACGCTCACGACTTCCGAGATTCCAGTCGGGATCATCACGTCAATTCTGGGTGCACCATATCTTTGCTATCTTTTGAGAAACAAAGGACGTTCGTTACTTGGGTGATTCTCATGTTACAGGTAAAAGATATCCATTTTAATTATGGATCTACTCAGATCCTTAAAGACATCTCTTTTAATGTTGAAGAAGGACAGCTCTGCGGGTTATTTGGTCCAAACGGATGCGGAAAGACCACACTTTTCAAATGCTGCATGAATTTTTTAAAGTTCCATAAGGGTTCCGTGATCATGGATGGTATGGACATCAATGAGTGCAGGATCGAGGATATGGCCAAAGTAGTGGCGTACGTTCCTCAGGAGCATAAACCCCCCTTTCCATATCTGGTAAAGGAAGTGGTATTGATGGGAAGAACACCACATCTTGGAGGTTTTTTTGGCGTCAAACGTGCTGATAAAGAAAAAGCACTGGACGCACTTGAACTGCTGGATATCTCCCATCTTGCAGAACAACCTTACAACCAGTTGTCAGGCGGACAGCGCCAGATGGTGTTGATAGCACGGGCAATAGCCCAGGAGACAAAACTGATGTTCCTGGACGAACCTACCTCTGCTCTTGATTTTAGCAACCAGTTAAAAATCTGGAAGCTACTGCGCAAGGTGGCTGATCAGGGAATTACTATCCTGGCGTGCAGTCACGACCCGAATCATGTCTCGTGGTTCTGCGACGACGTGGTGGTTATGAATGAAAATGGGATCATTGGTCAGGGTCCTCCCTACCATGTGATCACAGAGCCCGTCCTCGATGAAATCTACCAGGGTATGTGCACAGTCAGGAGTCTGGATGGGACTAATATGGTATTGCCTCGTGATGTGGCAGTCAAAGAGAAAGACGGGACGTCAAGACAGATGCCGGCGCTTCGGAGAGATGTAGAATAAACGGATGAATTACATGGATGAAAATACGATTGATTGGAATGAAGTCTGGAAAAACCAGATGCTAAAGAACATTGAATCGAAGTGTGCCGTCGAGTGTGCCCGAGTATGGAATAATAAGGAACGAGCGACGCAATACTGGAAGGCGGTGCAGAATAACAAAGAACAAAACCAGAAGACCATTGAGGGACTTCCGCTCACACCGGATTCTCGAATACTGGATATTGGTGCCGGGCCGGGAACACTTACGATTCCGATATCCACTCAGGTAACTCATGTAACTGCAGTAGAACCCTCTGAAGGTATGATGGGTGTGCTGCAGGACAATATCGCAGAGTATGATGCCGACAATGTCACCTGTGTTCAGAAGCGGTGGGAAGATGTTGAAATAGAAGCCGACCTTGACGGCCCTTATGATGTGGTCATAGCCTCTTATTCCTTAGGTATGCCTGACATCAGGGAATCGATCCTGAAGATGGTGGACGTCTCCTCGAGATACGTCTACTTATACTGGTTTGCCGGGGAACCTTCGTGGGACAGCAATTATAAGGCACTCTGGCCCTCCCTCCATGAGGGCGATTATCACCCAAGCCCAAACTGCGATGTGATCTACAATATGCTCTATCAGATGGGCATCTACCCCCATATGCAGGTCTTCCCGGTTAATCATTTCAACCGTTTTCAGTCTATTGAAGAGGCTGTTGAACATTTCAGATCCTACTACAATATCACTACAGACCATCAGGAATCGGTTCTTAGGGATTACCTTGAAACCGTTCTTGAAAAGGATAATGATTCCCTGGTCATGAATGGATCATATACTTCTGTGAAGATGTGGTGGGAAAAAGAGACAGGCGAGTGATTACTTAAATTTATTTATACATTATATCAAAAAAGAGGATATAAAAATGAAATCTAATTTACAGTATTGCGTTCTTGTTACTGTATTGTTGAGCGTCCTACTGAGTGCAGGATGTATGGGAAATGCGAATGATGATGCCGCAGTATCCCACGAGCAGTACCGGACAGTTGTCGATAGTCGCGGAGTTGCTGTGCAGGTACCAATAGAGATTGAAAAGGTGGCCACAATCGATGATGGACTGATTGAAGGGGTTATGACCACAATCGGTGTCCAGGATACTCTTGTGGGCATAGGGTCCAGCTGTTTGCAGCGAAACTTTAACTATACCTACGAGACCGTAGGCGGGGAGACATTTAACTATGAGGATGGAATGAATCCGGTCACCTATCTGAACCCCGGGATCATGGACCTCCCTTGCTTTGCAAAGTCCGGTTCTGCGGTGAACTACGAAACACTTGCAAGCCTTGAGCCCGATGTGGTGATCGTCCGTCTGGGTAGCTGTTCACTGCGGTTCATTGATGATGAAGGTACACAAAAAAGCATCGAAACGATCGAATCTCTTGGAATACCGCTGGTCGTTTTATACGGATCAAGTTGCTATGATGATGCAGATGTGTCTACCATCTCGGATGAAATTCGCATCATTGGCCAGGTATTTGACAAAGAGGCCGAAGCTACCAAACTCGCAGAATATCTTGAAAGCCAGGTCGACTTCATAAATGAGCGGACAAAAGATATTCCTGATGAGGAAAAACCTGATGTATTAATCTTTGGCGCATCACCAAGAGCCCGGAGTGCTGGTGGGGCAGGTCAGGTCTTTGGGCTTGATACGATCGAGTCGTTCTTTATTCAGGACCTCGTTCATGCGAGGAATGGTTTCCAGGAGGATGGGAACTTCAAGATAGTGAGCGGCGAGCATGTGTTGGCATTGAACCCTGATGTGATTGTGCTCTGCACTGCATCTGGATACCACCCACCACTTGAACTTTATGAGGCACCTTACTACCAGAACCTGCAGGAACTGGATGCCGTGAAGAACAGATGGGTTGTATCATTACCATGGTCACCCTGCAACTGTGCAAAACGGCTTGAATACCCGATCGATGTAATGGTGATCGCAAAGGGAACATATCCGGAGCGCTTTGAGGACATTAACCTCGCGGAGTGGTTGCTGGACTTCTACCAGAACGTCTATGGTGTGGACCTCGATACCGCAAAGGAGTTGCGCTCAGCCCAGTGGATGGACTGGACTCTCGAGGATTGTCCCACCTGCAATTAAATTCTCGAATCCATATCAATTGAAATTTGATATGGATCTCAATATTTTTTAGCATGAATCATGAGCGGTTTTCACTGACGAGGGTTACCTCGGCATGTGCACGTAGTAAGGAGTATGAACGATATGAGGACTAACTATGAATGAAAATATAATTGACTGGAATGAGATCTGGAAAAAGCTTGTAGATAGCCAACAAAGCTCCAATCACAAAAGCAGCCATACCAGTCTATGGGACAGTAAAGAAAACGCAGAGCGCTTCTGGAAAAGATCACTGGAAAATAGGGGAAGAGTAGAAAAGACCATAAATGAACTTCCCATAACAGCCGATTCAAGGATACTTGACATCGGAGCAGGACCGGGGAGCCTAGCTATTCCCCTGGCCGAAAGAGTATTCCATGTAACTGCTGTCGAGCCTGCAAAAGGAATGATAGATGTCCTGCAGGAGAACATCAAAACGTACGGCATAGATAACATTAGTTGTGTCAACGAACGCTGGGAAGACCTTGATGTTGAGAACGACCTCTACGGCTCCTATGATGTGGTGATCGCATCATTTTCACTGGGAATGCCAGATATACAGGATGCAATACGAAAAATGGAAGCTGCTTCCTCAAAGTATATCTGCCTGTACTGGTTTGCAGGTGAGTCACCCTGGGAATACCATTCCCGTATCCTCCACCCTGCCTTATACGGGAAGGAATATGTTGCCGGCCCGAAATGCGATGTACTCTACAATGTACTCTACAATATGGGCATTTATCCAGACATGCATGTATTCCCATTGGAATACACAAACCGCTTTTCCTCAATAGATGAAGCTGTTGACGAATTTAGATCCCGCTATGAGATCGACACGCAACAACAGGAAACTATCCTGCACGATTACCTGCAGGGCTTGCTTGAAAAGGAAGACGAACTGCTTGTGAACAGAGGATTCTCGACCCGTGTGAAAATATTCTGGGAGAAGAGGTGATCAATTGAAAGTACTGATATGCGGAAAAGGCGGAAGCGGGAAGAGTACATTGACGGCACTAATAGCCCAATCCATGGTAGCAAAAGGGTTCAACGTGCTTGTAATAGACAACGATGAATCCAATTTTGGGCTTCACCGACAGCTTGGAATGGAACTTCCTGCAGATTTTTTGAATTTTATGGGAGGCAAAAAAGTCCTCATTGGAAAAATGAGGGAATCATTCCAGAAAGGAGAAAAAAGTCAATTCTTCGAACATCGATGGAATATCACTGACATCCCCGATGAATTTGTAATCAGAAAAGGAAACCTGAACCTGATGGCTGTAGGCAAGATCCATGAAGTCGGTGAAGGATGTGCCTGCCCAATGGGTATCCTTGCCAAACATTTGTTGAAAAATATTGATACATCTGAGAACGATTTTGTAATTGTGGACACCGAAGCTGGGATCGAACATTTCGGCAGGGGTGTGGAAGAGGGCTGTGATATGCTTCTTATGGTGATTGACCCTTCCTATGAATCGATCCGTCTTTCAGAAAAGGTCAGTGAACTTGCAGATATTGCAGGTAAAGAACTCTATTTCATATTAAACAGGGCCGAAGGAGACAGTAAAGAGATCATGTGCTCGAAAGTTCCCGAAAACCGGGTACTTGCAACTATCCCTATATTAGAATCCCTTTTCAGAGCTGGTCTCCTCGGAACGGAATTCCAGACTAATATTCTGGAGATCGAAACTATTTCCGAATTTCTAGAAAAACAACAGCAGTGAAATGTTGAACAATAATTTGCCTGAAACAAAGGCATACATAAAAACAAGGTGAGAATATGAACGTAAAAAAAATAGCAATGATACTATTGGTGCTCGCAGTAGCAGGAATAATGGTATCACCTCTGACCCTTGCCAATCAGGCGGAAGTTACAGATGTCACAAGAAGTGCACCTGCGAATTTTGCTGCAGGCGAGGAAATAGAAATAACCTTGACAATCGAGGGAAATGCCCCGATAATGGTAGGTTTAGTGGAAAACATTCCTGAAGGTTTCAGTTTCCCTAAAAAAGATTCGGACATATCAGATGTCAAACATTTCAAGGTAGACCGGAAAACGGGCAAGATCGTATTTTCCGTAATGGACGAAAAAGAGATCAGTTACAAGGTAATCGCTCCTTCCAATGGAAAGGCCAGTTTTACGGGATACTGGGTGGATTTGCTTGTGCAGACTCCTGAACTGAATGAAGGCAAAGAACGCTGGAAACCTGTGATCGATCCTACATCATCCAGCCCCAATAAAGGCATGTCTTCATTTGCATCAGATCAGGAAAACATCCCTGTAAGTACGGAACCGAAAACACCCGGTTTTGGAGCAGTGTTTTCTTCAATTGCAATACTTGCCTGCTTGCTTATATCTAAAAACAATTTAAATGGAGGGAACAATAAATGAAATATCCCGCTCTTATGTTTGGTATCTTTATACTGTTCACAGGAATTGTTTTATCTGCTACTACCGCTGCTGCTATGGATTCAAGTCTCCCATGTGCAGGGGGTGACGGGTACATCTCTGAAGATGATCTATCTGAGGCGGTTTGTGACTATATGCTTGGAGAAGGTAAATATTCCCTTGATGATGTCGGAGATGCAGCATACATCTATAAATTCTGGGATGGAAAACCCAAGACAATAACAGACCAACATGATCGTAAGGTTACCTTTTACAGACCAATTGAAAGAATCATTACAACAAACCCAGATAATTCACGAATGATCATAGCCCTTGGCGATCTGGATAAAATGGTAGCAACCGATGAGTGTACTCGTTCGGGATGTGTGCTTTACAGAGATATAAATGATGAAAAGATCGCCGTGGAAGCATGGGAATCCCTCCAGATCCACGACGGTGGACAGCTTGACGACCTTCCAGAGACAAATACCCGCAAGGAGATCGATTACGAAACAATGGCAATCCTGAAACCTGACGTGGTGATCGACACTCTGTGGTACAGCAGAGGCGATGCGGTTGAAGAAAAGGTGGGTTGTCCTTGTGTGGACGCTGGGGCTGGTTTTACCTTTGAGGAAATGTTCGATCATATGCAGCTTATGGGCGAGATACTCGATAAGCAGGAAAAAGCCGATGAAATCGAAAACTTTGTCCAGTCCAAGATCGATATGGTCAAATCAGTAACAGATCAGCTTGACGAAAGCGAGATCCCTACGGTTTACTTTGCTCCAAGAGGTGCAAAGAAAGGCTTTTATGATGCTGTGGAAGGGAGGGACTTTACTAGAACTGAAGCAATCTACGAACCCCTGACCATTGCAGGTGGAAACAATGTTGCAAAGGACTGTACCGGAGACAAAATCAATGTGGGTCCAGAGCAGATCGTAGTCTGGGAACCGGATTACATTTTCGTTGCCAGGAGTACCTCCGTTGAGGTCAGCGGAGTGCAATTTGTCATGGATACACCCGAACTCTCGGAAATTCCTGCGGTCAAAAACAATCAGGTTTATGATTGCTTCTACCCCTACTGCCGTGGAAGACCGATAGACCGCAGCCTTCTGAACATGCTCTACATGGCAAAGTGTCTCCATCCTGAAGAGTTCAAAGGCATGGACTTGGAAGCTGAGGGAAATGAAATCTATAAAGAGATCCTTGGTGCGGACGGAGTATTTACTGCCCTTGTTGAATACCAGCCATTCCCAAAGCAGGTCTACTAATATGTATATGCGTGACATAACACATATCGGGAGGAATGATAGTGAAACGTCTGGAAATTCTTCTGAAGACTAAAATGCCTGAAAAGAACAAAGACCTACCCGATCAACATCAGGCCGAATACAGGCATTACATTGGAAGAAAGCTCATTATGGTGGGTTTTCTTCTTTTTCTGGTAATTTTCCTTACGGCATTTATAGTTACACTGGGACCTCTGGAAATATCAGTAGTTGAAGTCTATCAGATCCTGCTTGCAAAATTTTTACCGGGATATTTCGACACTACAGGACTGCCGTCACAGATCGTCTGTAATATTCGTCTTCCAAGGATTATAGGGGGCTTAATGGCCGGTTTCGGATTAGGGATTTGCGGCTGTGTAATGCAGGCTGTACTCAAGAACCCCCTGGCAAGCCCTTTTACACTCGGGATTTCTGCAGGTGCTCATTTTGGAGTTGCTATTGCAGCAGTACTGGGTGTCGGGGTCATAGGCGGACCTTACCTGCTTATCGGGAACGCGTTTGTATTTTCGATGCTCTGCGCCGTATTCATAATCGCACTTTCAAGTTTTAAAGGGGCAACTTCCGAAACCCTGATCCTTGCAGGGATCGCCCTGAATTATCTCTTCAATTCGCTAAGCAGCTTGCTCCAATATTTTGCAACAGATGAGCAATTGCGTGTAATGGTAAGCTGGGGAATGGGTGACCTTTCGGCATTTTCCTGGTGCAATTTCCATCTAATCCTGTGGATCTTTCTCATTTGTACTCCCCTTCTCTATCTGAAAGCCAAGGATCTCAATATTATGACAATCGGAGATGAAAATGCCAAAAGTCTGGGAATCGATGCAAACAGGGTTAGGATGCTTGGTATGTTATTAGCAAGCCTGCTTACCGCAACGATTGTCTGTTTTACAGGGACGATCGCTTTCATAGGGCTGGTTGCACCACATATGGCAAGAATGCTCATTGGTTCGGATCATAAGTATCTGTTCCCCGCAGCAGGAATTATGGGAGCGCTGGTCCTAATCTCCGCCGATGCAATAGGAATGAACATAATAAGACCAACAATCATCCCTACCGGAATCACAAGTTCCCTGCTAGGAGTGCCGTTTTTCATGTATCTGATACTAAAAAAGAAAAGAAAGGAGTTCTGGTGATATGGTCAAATTAAAGATAAAAAACATGAGTTTCGGATATGCCAGCACTCCTATATTTGAGGATGTTTCAATTGATATACAGACCTCAGAGCTAGTAAGTATTGTGGGGCCTAACGGTGCCGGGAAATCCACGCTGTTAAAGTGCATCAACCGCATCCTGACTCCTGATTCGGGAGACCTGTACCTTGACGGAAAAAACCTTCATGAAATGAGAAGACTAGAGGTTGCCAAAAACATTTCCTATGTGCCTCAAAGCTCAAAAAGAGTTTTTTCGAATACTGTTTTTGAAACGGTTCTTATGGGAAGGCGTCCCCACCAGGGATGGTTCAGTAACAAAGAAGATGAAGAAAAAGTATGGGAAGTGCTTGATGAACTGGAGATCAAGGATCTGGCGCTTACCATGTATGACGAACTTAGTGGAGGCCAGCAACAAAAAGTCCTCATCGCAAGGGCACTGGCTCAGGACACTGGTGTTATACTGCTCGATGAACCTACCAGCAATCTGGATATCCGGCACCAGCTGGATGTAATGGATATCACGAGGAAACTTGTTAAAGAAAGGAACGTGGCTGCCATTATGGTTGTACATGACCTGAATCTGGCATCCAGATATTCAGACAGGATAATTATGATGAGAAATGGAGAAATAATCTCAATAGGAGAACCTGACTCAGTGCTTACGTGTGAAGATATAGCCCATGTCTACGGTGTTAACGCCGAAGTGATTAATAGCAACGGGGGAAGGCCGTATATTATTCCCATAAGTTCTATAAGATAAAATCGAAGGAGGAAATGAAAATAATGGAAAATATGGGCATATCTGGTATATGTTGAAACCATATTTTTAGTGCAATTGGTAGATTATAATACATATACTCAGTAGTTCGCTAATTTCAGTTTAAACTCATATAAACGACATCATACGATACATTTATATGCGGTAAAATTCCCTCCGCATGGATTTCCAATCGCAAAAGAAAGCCTCTTCAATTCGATATTTCTATGCTTTGGTTTCATTTCTTCTTAAAAATGTGTGGGTGACACTTCAAAGAAAACATTTTACAATTGATAAAAGAGGTCCTCATACTACCGAAAGTGACTTGTTCAGATTTGATATATTCATCCATTCTGCAACAGTTTTTACATATGAAAATTAACCGATTTTCAGGATCCCACATATCATCGCACAACCAGCACCGGTACCTTGGAATGTCTAACAACATTCTCTGCTACACTACCGATTAAGAACTTCTTAATTCCCGTCAAACCAAGTGTGCCCATCACTATCAGGTCAATATCATTTTTCTCTGCATAATCGATGATCTCTTCAGCTGGTCTGCCTTTGAGCAATACAGATTCCACCTGAACTTCAGCTTCCTTTCCAGCTTCTTCTACATATGCAGTTGCACGCCCTCCCCTATCAACTAATTTTTCTTCAATTCCCTTCGCCCAGCTTATACCCCTTCGTGCAACCAGGGCATACTCATCAGAAACAACATATACTGCATAAACTTCAGCCCCAGTCCCTTTTGCAATTTCAATACCATAAGAAA
Source organism: Methanococcoides sp. NM1 (assembly GCF_900774285.1). NCBI lineage: Archaea > Methanobacteriati > Methanobacteriota > Methanomicrobia > Methanosarcinales > Methanosarcinaceae > Methanococcoides > Methanococcoides sp. NM1. The sequence goes on along the minus strand of NZ_CAAGTW010000004.1, from coordinate 177,935 downwards.
CTGCGTTTTTGACATTATCTGAACCGTCGGTTGCAATCATAATTTTCTTACAAATATTCCCTTTCGTCTTATCCACTCCCCTTTTGTCCCATAAGCTAATAGAAACAGTTTATAGACTCATTTTGTAGCATTTTAACTCATGAGTCTTGATAGATGCAATTTACACAACTGAAACTTATCCTAAATATATACTTTGGACATATCCTATATAAGTGATTTGTCAATTGATATATAATATATAACAATAATAATATTAAAACTTCATTTCAAATAGAGTATTGTGATATTGCACAAATTCATCAAAATGACTAAATACTGATTAAGAGAAATCTATTTCTTAATTGTTTTGCTTTTAGCAGACAAAACATGGCCAAAATTTGGAAAATGGGGGCATAAAATGACTAAAGAGCAAATTTTGAAACAATTAAGCGATTCATAGTAAATAATGATGAAACTGCAGCTAAAGAAGCAATTGAAGAAGAAATTACTGCAGGAATAGCTCCGGTAGAAATTATCGAATCTGGCCTTTCTGCAGGGATGCTGGAAGTAGGTTCAAGGTTCGAAGACGGCGAAATATTTCTTCCACAGGTTATGATGTCGTTTATATGAGTTTAAACTGAAATTAGCGAACTACTGAAGTTGTGAAAATTATATACGTTTCCGACTTGTTTTTTATACAAATCAAAGAACTTGCAATCTACTTATCCACGGTTTACTTCGAAACGTTTGCTTTTCTCCATAACATATTCTCTTTATCATCAATGCACTCTATACTTCCCCTCTCATTCAGGTCTTCAAGTATTTCTATCAGATCCGATTGTTTTATAGTTATACTGTAGCAGGCATCAAACTCGTTACAAATTTGCTTGGGGGTTAAAGTCCTGTCAGCAATTATCTTTTCGGTAAACCCTACGAGATCTTCGTAAGCAGCCCATGGGTAAACGATCCAGCGCCATTTAACTATCTTTTTGGCATAATAATCCGGCACGAAATCCGAGCATATTTTATGCTGGAGGACTGCCGTTTTGATCTCTGCCGGTTTAAGGCATTTCAGGTATTCTACGGCAAGACTTAGCGTTTTACCCGTATCTGTAACATCATCCACAACAAGGATCTTTTTACCATGAATATCAACGGAGAGTGGAAACTTGAGCTTTGCCGTCTCTTGAATGTCTGCTGCCATTTTGTAGTGCTCGATCTTTATTGTTGTCAGGTCATCAAAAAGTAGAAAATCGCATACGAGCCTGGCAGGTACATACCCACCTCTGCCTATCGCAATTATGATGTCAGGTAAATATCCAGAATCTTTTATTTTTTTAACAAGTATCTTAGAAAGACTGTGCGTTTCTCTAAAACCCATCAACTCACATTTAAATGAGGAGCGATCAGCAGGTGGATATTTATTCGCAGTTGCCATTGACATAGAATATATTCTTATTCTGTAAAAAATGTTTCGAATATTGATATTTATACTTAGTTTTGACCTTACTAATATCCTAACATCATAATAGTCTCTGCTGGATTCAAACTTCTTTTTTCTTCTTTTGTACCGTTTTAGATAATATGCGTTGCAGATGCCTTGAATGTAAGATAAACTTTCTTTCCGATTGAAAGTCCCATATCCCCATAGTCTCTTTTTGTAAGTACGACCTTGAAAGGTATTCCTGCATCTATCACCACTTTGACAGTTGACTTCATCCTGCTCACTTCAGTAAGAACCCCTGAAAACGAGTTCCTTGCACTGAATTCAATTGGATTTTTCGATATCAGGATATCTTCCGGCCTAATAGAAAGACTCACATTCCCTGATTTCAAGGTACTTGAAACTACCTTGAGTCCATTGACAGATATCTCGGCAAGATCCCCCTGAATAACTGCTTTCCCGTGGAACAGGTTCTCTACACCTACAAAGTCGGCAACGAACGTGGAATTTGGTTTCCTGAATACATCATCAGGCGTACCAATCTGAAGAATTTTTCCACCATGCATGACAGCTATGCGGTCACTGAGAACAAATGCCTCTTCAAAGCTATGTGTGACATGGATAGTGGTTGTCTTTTTTAGTTGATGTATCCGTGAGAGTTCCTGCCTCAGTTTAATCTTTGTTCCTGTGTCAAGGGCAGAAAGCGGTTCATCGAGCAACAGTAATTTTGGTTCAGTGATTATCGCCCTTGCGATTGCGGTTCTTTGTTTCTCTCCACCGCTCAACGTTGAAGGATGCCTGTCAAGGAGATGACGTATTCCCAGCATTTCAGCAGTCTCTTCGGCAAGTTCCGGGATTTGCGATTTATCAAACCCGTTATAGTATAATCCAAATGCAATGTTCTTTCTGACATCCATATTCGGGAAGAGCATGAAATCCTGATAGACCATACTGATGTTCCTGTCCTTCGGAAGCAGGGAGCTGACATCATTTCCATTAATAATTATGGAGCCAGTGTCTGGTTTATATATACCTGCAATCGTTTCAAGAAGTATAGTCTTACCGGAACCTGTAGGACCCAATATGCAGAAATATTCTCCTTCCTTTACACTCAGTTCTATATCCTCAAGTGTAAAATCACCAAGTTTCTTTGAAAGGTTCTTTACTTCTATCATATTCATTCAAATCGCAAGATCAGTATAGTTTCGCGATTCCTCCCTTACGTTCAAACAAATAAAGAGTGATACCTGATATGCATATCAATATCGTTGCGGCTGCAATTGCAAGATCCAGTTCTCCTGAAGATAGGTTCAGATAGAGGGCTATTGGCAGTGTTTCGGTTTTCATTCTAGTGGCACCCGCAAGCATCAGTACCGCCCCGAATTCTCCCATTCCTCTCGACCAGGTTATCACAGAGCTTGCCAGTATGCCATTCTTTGAAAGAGGCAATGTTGTTTTTATGAAAGCCTGAAAAGGAGTGCAACCCAGGGTCTGAGCCACATGCTCATATCTCGGATTTATGCCTTCAAAGGTTGAGCGCATTATCCTGAGCATCAGTGAGATATTCACGGTGAACTGGGCCATCACTATCCCAAGAGGTGTGAATACGAATTTCAGCCCCACGTCTGCAAGATAAGTACCTACGGCAGATGTCCCAAAGATCAAAAGCAGGCCAAGTCCTGCTACAATAGGAGGCAATGCCATTGGCATATCAAGTATGGTGCTGATAAGTGTCTTTCCGGGAAAATCATGCCTTGAAAGTGCATAGGAAACTGGTATCGCCAGAAATATGCACATAAGCGTGGATGCTATGGATGTTAGCAGACTGAGTTTTATTGCAAATCGTATTTCAGGAGATACAATATTGGTAATGAGACTGGCAGGGTCTGTGTGAGTGATTATCTCAAGTATCAATGAAAAAATGAAAAGAGTGAGCAGAAGCATTAGGAACAGTGTTGTTTGCTTGAATCCCATTTTTTGCATGCAACTGCTCCTGCTTGGTTTTAGTATAATTTATGTTCTCTGATCTGTTCAGTTGTTCTCTAAATATGCATACTTTTCATCAGGATAGAGCGTAAATCCGTATTCCTCAAAAACTGCTCTGCCTGCATCCGAAACTACAAATTGTACAAAATCATCGGCAGTTTCTTCATTTTCAGAGGAATTGAGGGTACCAATAGGTATTATCTTGATGATGTTATCTTCATCATATATCTCTATCACATCGAAATTTTCATTGTCCCTTACGAGGTCTTCCCACACTATTGATGCGTCTGCCTGTCCAAGGGAAAGGTAGGTGACAAGTTCATTCACAGTTGCGCCTTTAGCAATGACATCTTCCTCAACCTGCTCATAGATTCCCTTGTTTGTTAGCATCTTCTGACAGAGAACACCGATCGCTACTGCTTCAGGGTCTCCGAGTATCACATCTACATCATCATTTGCAAGGTCATCAAGCGTGCTGATTTTTGCAGGGTTCCCTGCTGGTGTGATTATCACAGGTATATGGTACGCGACCTTGCTGAAATTATCGATTAATCCCTTTTCAGAAGCAACTTCAAAGTAATAGGTTGCACCAGGCATGTAGACATCTCCCTCGCCTGTGAGTTCCATTTGTGTCAGGAGTGTATTGGCGCCTGCATAATTGTACTGCACGGAAATGCCGTATTCTTCTTCAAATAATTCCCCTATCTCATCCATTGGTTTACGCATTCCTGCTCCGCAATATACCAGAAGTGGGGCCTTGCTGGCCTGTTCATCTAAAGTAACATCATCATCCACTACATCCGGGTTTGTAACTGCATTCTCCGTGGAATCGACACAACCAAGAAAGAGGATGCAACAAAGCAATATTGAAAATATCTTCAGTTTTTTATTTACCATCCAATCCTCTCCCACATGTAAAAAGGCAGAATGTATGTTATGCTCTATTGAGCACAACATCATTCGAAGTAGCGATGTTTGAAGTGTTATGTTTAGTGAAACATAACGGTACATTCTTGTTATGTTTGATATAAATACATTTCTACAATTCCCGCTTTGACCGATAAATAGGGTATTTTTCGGTCAACGATACGAATTATCGGTCAATGAGTAAAGGAATAGGATTTTGAACTGAATACGAAGGAGATGAAAATTATATTAGAGAAAATGTCATTATGACATTTCCTCATATTCAGGATTCTCAACTTTTCCCACGAAGAGAATGCAGCCTGTTCTTTTATCTTCGATGAAGAACATGAATGGATGATCTGCCTTAAATTCCATTATCTGTCCAGGCATCGGTGCACTGTCAACTGCTTCAATGGCTGTTGCTGCTGCTGCCTCGGTACCTTCTTCATTCACTTCGATAAATGCTTGGTGAACTACCTCATCTATGGACAAAACGTAATCACCTGACACCTTCTGGCTATCATAAATACTTGAGAAATTTGCGTTGTTTGTAAAAGCATCTACTATTCCCATATTTCTCAGTGTATCTGATAATTCGGTTTTTGTATCAAACTTGAATTTAGGCAACCAGATCCTCACATCCTTTTCGGATTCCATAGATGACTTGAGTTTGTTATAATCAGAAAGTCTAAATATGTTTTCAAAATCTCCAATGTTATTTTTTTCAGGGAGAACAATATACATACATAGATCATTGCCCTTATAAGGCAGTTCGACGATTTTTGCATCTTCGCTCTCACCGTAATTAAAATACTGCCTTGTGTACATCATATCTATGAGAGTTCCTTCTTCATTTGAAGATGAATTATAGAAAAGTTCCTTTTGAGTATTTTCTATGTCAAACTCATTAATCCATTTTCCTTTAAAGTAAATTGCATTTGTAATGATCATGGCTGTGTCGGAGTTTATCGTTCCATCCGAAATTAAGTCCTTGATCTTGCCATTGGTATTTGTTGAAACCCATTCATTGATTATATCTTGAGACTTTTCTGGTTCATTTCTAAAATCTACATTTGTTGCATTTCCACCATAGTAAATCTTCAAGTTATGTGCAAATTGTTCATTCAATGGGTAATTCTTTCGTATCCAGAGAGCATTGGCCGTTTTTAGATCATATTCATCATTAGCAGAATTGATTGTATCTATCATTTCTTTTGAACTCTCTTCAAGAACAGGTTTGCTTAGAGAATAGTAAAACACATTTGAAATCTGCTCTTTTGTGGAACCTTCAGCACCATCATAACAAATAGCCATTGCAGTAAATATGCTATATGGTGAAAAAAAGATATTTTCATCTTCATTTTTAACCATTGAATACATGTCAAAAGCAAAAGCATTATTTGCAGTTGAGATATCATAATCATCAATTGAATCTGCATTGATTGTAGTTTTTGTGTTTACAGTCGAATCTTCAATACAACCACCTAGAAAAAGTGATGTAATTATGCACAATGCAACTATCTCCAAAGTTTTTATTTTATTCATAATCTTTAGTAGAAGTGTATGTATAAAAAATTTGTGATGCTCTTGTAATCTGCATTAAAATGTATCGGGAAATTTCAAGGTAATTTTCGGTCAAAAACACGATTTTTCGGTCATATTGATTTTTCGGGCAAAGCGTACAATTCCAGCAAAACAAGTTCCTCAAATTATAATTTTTATTTTAAAACTTACCTATTTTTTCGATAAGACCGAATCAAAAAAAGGATTGCTATCCCCATCAATACATTCATATGGCATAAATTTGTTCAGTCTCAGAATATGGAAGAGGTTTTCCAATATGCACCTATTGCAGACATACTTCTTCTTCTTCTTGATCACTACACTCCAGAGGAGTTAAAAGAAGTGGCACCTGAGCTTCGCAAACTCAACCCAAAACTTGAGATCGCAGTTGGTGGCATCGCATTTAAGGACATACCAAAATATGCAGCAGCTGTTGATATAGTTGTAACTACCGCACCATATTATGCAAAACCTTTTGATCTCACAACGAAAATAGATCGACTCTAATGAACAGGCAGCCGTGTGTGTTCAAAATGGAAAATGACTCTATAATGTCAATGTTACTCGAACAGATCATCCCTTGCAAGATCGTAAGGAATCTCATTCCTGATGTTGATTATATCAGAATATGAAATGAATAACATTGGATATGAGAGGCTGATAGAGATATTGCATTCATATATAATGAGGTCTGATAGAACAAGCAGCATCGATAATAACCTGTTCCAGCCTTATCCGGAAGAGCTTCAATCAAAAGTAGCTGAGAACTGGAATAAAGACTATTGGAAGAATAAATGATATCAAAGGGATATTATGAGTAAAATGAGGAGTTTTATATCAAAGATTGTAATGGTTATGTTTTGGGATTTGCGGAGAGCCTTTGATACTAATAATTTCTCGTTAATTTTTGAACAATGACTCTATCGAAACCAGATGATCTTGAACAGATTCCAGCTGTTGGGAGCAAGATGGCTCAGGAGCTACGGGGTCTGGGCATTCATTCAATTGAGGATTTGAAGGGAAAGGATCCCGAGGAGCTTTACTTCAAGCTTTCCACCCGAAAAGGAATGCATGTCGATAGATGCGTACTCTATGTATTTCGCTGTGCTGTGTACTATGCTTCAAACAAGGATCATGATCCTGAACTATTGAAATGGTGGAACTGGAAGGATGTATGAAATCTCTGAAGATGAGGATGAAGGATAGTTTGGAGAACTCATAAGGTATTCAATTCCCATCCTTCAAACCTTTCCCTAACATGAGCATTGAGAGTAAACGGCTTGTCACTCTTGGCATTCTGCTTCATGTAATGCAAAGTACCCTTAGAACCCCATCTTCTTCCATTCGGTATAAGGCATGTCAATGATCTTCTTTCTCAACAGATCTGAATCATCTCTTTTCCCCACATAAACAGGCTTCATGTCATCTTTTGCCTTATTCTCTTTAGATAATGTTAGATACAATTCTAACGTCTTTAATGTACTCCAGTTATCAAAGTTTGGTGTACATTCACTGCTGTTTAAACTCTTTGGTTAAAACATCCCCATATTTCATGGTTGAATTTAGTAACAGTAGGAATGGAATCATACACAAAAAACGAATTATAGAACCATTGCTACTGGCTTCGTGCCAATCCATTGGCATATTGGTAGGTTGCCCGTCTCACATGTCTTCACTTCGGTAGATTCACATGAACCGTTGTCCCGCCACCTTCCTCACTCTCCACCCAGATCTTCCCATTATGGGCTTCTACAATGTTCTTGCTGATGTACAGCCCCACTCCTGTGCCTCCATACCTGCGCCTGATCGAGGCGTCGATCTGGTAGAACCTCTGAAACAGGTTCGGTATCAATTCTTTTGGAATACCGATTCCGGTATCTTCAACACTGATGTGCAGATTGTCCTCTTTCTCTTGTGCAGTCACAGTTATCCTGCCTCCCGATGGTGTGAATTTGATCGAATTGTCAACAAGGTAGACCAATAGATCGGTCAATTTATCTTTATCCCCATTTATTGAAGGTAAACTGTCAGGTACATACTTTTCAATGGTCAGATTCTTCTCCTTGACCTGCGGAAGCATATCAGCAACCACGTAGTCTGTGATTTCTACGATCTGGACCGGCTCAAATACGTATTCAATGGTACCGGCTTGCACCTTACTGATGTATAGAAGAGAGTCAACAAGACGCCTGAGCCGCTCTGAGTTGCGCATGATCGTATCGACTGTTTTTTTCTGCTGATCATTAACTGAACCTAACGTTTCATCAGATAAGATCTGACCGTAGCCCTTGATGCAGGTAAGAGGCGTTTTGAGTTCATGGCTTACGTTCGATAGGAACTCGTCCTTCATCCTGTCAAGGGATTTCAGTTCCTCGTTAGCGTTTGCAAGTTCCTCTGCGTATCGTTGAAGTGCATCCTCTGCCCGCTTGCGCTTAGTGATGTCTTCAATAATACAGATGCCGCCCTGCAGGGAACCATCTTCAGATATGTTCGGGCTGAAATCGGCTTTGATGGGTGTGATCTTGGTGCCGGTGGTGGGACTATACTCCCCCTCGTACTGTCCCGACTTCCTTGCCAGGACCGCCTCAAGAGCAAGCCGCATATTTTCATCCCTTAAGGAAATCTCCATGTTAAAGCCGATGACCTCTTCTTTCGGCAGACCAAGGATCTTAAGAAGGCTTTCATTGCATTCAGTTACAATCCCATTTTTATCAAAGTGGAAGATTCCCAGCGGTGAATTTTCAAAGATCAGCCTATACTTCGTCTCAGACTCCCGTAACGCCTTATCTGCTTGTTTATTATTGGTAGTTCGAATTAACTATCCCCTCCCATCAATATGCAAGAGTTATTTTGTGTTGTTTATGGACATAAATGTTATTCCTGCATCATGCAATCTACACAATATTGTTATGTACCATACGAACAAACACGGTATGCTAAATACTGTTAAAGGTGGAATCATTGGAGCTGCACTCATTGCAGGTCGCAGAAGAAATGCCTAATATCAAGACATCCTTTTTCTTTTTTAATCAAAATCAACTATTATTTTTACTCCTTACTGTCGTTCAATGACTGTCGAACAGCGTTCGACTCGGACGGGACGGGAGAGGGACAGACAAGGAGCGTGAAAGGTGGAGCACCTTACCAGAGTCCAATGTCATTACCCGACCATATTCCACCGAAGATCCACCAAAAACAAATAACAAAGTATAACATCAATCAAATCTTTAACTTTTAACAGAATATTCGTCAAATAAAAAGGACACAGGGGTACTCAAAATTGGCATCCACCACACTTAACGAAGATCAGCTGAAGGCAGTCACCTACACCGATGGACCTCTCCTAATCCTCGCAGGTCCCGGCTCAGGTAAAACATTCACCATCACAGAAAAAGTGGTCGACCTCACCGAAAAAGGCCTATCCCCTGAAAAAATACTTGCACTAACCTTCTCCGAAAAAGCAGCCGGAGAGATGCAGGAAAGGATAGAGAAGAAAATAGGCGTTGGAAGTGGTATCACAGTTTCTACATTCCACTCATTCTGTAATGACCTGATACGTGAGTTCTCCCTTTACCTTAGCATAAACCAGAATGCTAAGCTGATCTCAAAAGAACATTCGCATGTTTGGGGTATCAAGAACATCGACTCGTTCGGCTTCCTGAACCTGGCAATCCCGCCACAACCATACGACCTTATTACCAGTTTGCTGGAAGGAGTATCCCAGTTGAAGGACCATCTTGTCTCTCCGAAAGAACTGGCTGAATATGCTAGTAGCAATCTGGAAGATGAGAGCATCGACGAAGGGGAAAAGGATATCCTGTTAAAGCTGAGCGACCTTGCAAGGTTCTATGAGCATTACCAGCAGTACAAAAGTGACAATGGATTCCTTGACTATGACGATATGATCTCCATGGCCTGCAACCTCCTTGAGACAAATGATGTTGTCAGGAATATGGTGAGGTCCAGGTATGACTATGTTCTTGTGGATGAGTTCCAGGACACAAATTTTGCACAGCTGTTTCTCGTGCACCTGATAGCTGATGGCAATAACCTGACCTGTGTCGCTGACGATGACCAGTGTATCTACCGTTTCAGAGGAGCATATCTTGCTAACATAGAACAATTGCAGGAATACTACAGATCCCTTGAGAAGATCCCGCTTGAAAAGAACTACAGGTCAAGTTCACAGATCGTACAGTTGTCCCAGCAGCTTATCGCGAACAATCCACAGAGGCAGGAGAAGAATCTCACAGCCCACAATGGTGAAAGGAACGAGGTAAAAGTGGTCAAAGCGCCTGATGATGTAAGTGAAGCAGAATGGGTCGCTGAAGAGATCACGACCATGATCAATGACGGTGTCCGACCGGGAGAGATCTTCATACTTACCCGAAAAAGGGCTGACGGCAAGAAGTTCAGTGAATCATTAAAACAAAGGATGATCCCCGTGGAATTTGTCGGGAGCCTCCAGCTGAACCGTTTCCCGGTGGTCAGGGAAGCAATGGCATACCTTCATGTGGTGGCTGATCCTTTCAACAACGGGATCGCCTTTGCAAAGATACTGTCAAGGGAAGGAGTGAGCGAACACAACCTGAAGAAGATCAATTTCCAGGCATTGAAGATCAGCAGGGATGACAGCACTGCAGGAAACGGGATATACTCTGTGTTACTTTACCATCTTGATGAACTTGATATCAGCCAGAAGGGACTGATCCGATCGATAGTATCCCGCCTTAATGAACTGATAGAATACAAAAAGAACCACCTGCCATCTGATACTGTGAAATACCTGCTATCCGAGAAGACCGACTTCTACAGGACACAACTGCAGGAAGACACACCAGCATCCAGAAGGAATATTTCCATCCTCAATTCACTTATCAGAACTGTGGAAGACCTTGAACTTGTTGATGGTGGCAGTGAGCTTGAAACTGTGGTGGAGGACCTTGAACTTGTGTTCGGGCTTGACCTGGATGAGGGAGTGTCCAGCGATGAGGATACTGTTAAGGTGATGACGATACACCAGTCCAAGGGTAAAGAGGCGAAGGTCGTGTTCGTCTGCGACATGGCTACCAGGCATCTTCCTCTTACATACAGAAGAAAGGCCTTCACAGTGCCAAAAGCACTCTCTAAAGGTCGGCAAAGGGATGTAGATGAAAAGGTGCTGCATCTTGAGGAGGAAAGAAGGTTGGCCTACGTTGCCATGACAAGGGCAAAGGAACAACTGTACATGGTGTTCCCTGGGAAATATGAAGGCAACAAGAGAGGGGTTTCACCAAGTGAGTTCCTTGTACAGCTTGAATACACGTCAAATCCCCTGATAGAATATATCGAAGCAGATAAATTTGAAAGGAAGAGCGAGGTTGAGGATGTTTCACCCCTGATGAAGAAAAAGGACGGGTACCTCCGGATGCTCAGCATGTATTCAAAGCAGGGCCAGTTAAAGCAGGCCCTGGAATCCCTTGTGGTCCTCGCCCAGTTGAGGGAGATCGAGGATGAAGGGAATCTGGCTGCTTTTGATGCAAAGGATTTTCTGCAGGTCAATCCGAAAGAACCAAAGGAACTGGAGGATCTGATCGATGGCAATATACCGCCACTTGTTGATCCGAACATGAGGTTCTCCGCTTCCAAGATCAAGACATATCAGGACTGCCCGCTGAAGTTCAAGTACGGGACAGTGCTCAACATACCGACTCCGCAGAAGGCCTATTTCCAAGTCGGTACAGATGTGCATTCTGTCTATGAACAACTGTCCCGGATGGACATGAAGGGAGATTCTATTGACATCGGCATGGCCGAGAAGCTGCTTGATGACATCTGGGACCCTGCAGCATACCCTTCCATGACCATGGAAAAACAGGAACACGGCAAGATGAAGCAGATGCTGGATTTCTGGTTTCGCTTTGAAGAGGAAAATCCGAACGAGACCGTTGCAGTGGAAGAATGGTTCGATCTTGAACTAAGCGGTGCTCATTTCGGAGGAGTGATCGACAGGATCGACAGGACACCTGATGGAGAATACATTGTTATCGACTACAAGACCGGCAAAACCACCCTCTCAAAGAACAAGCTGAAGGATGATGTCCAGATAGCCCTGTATTGTCTGGCTGTGAAGGAGATGTATGGGAAGCTCCCGGTAAAGGCAGGCCTCCTTTATGTCAATCCCGAGGTCCATGAGCTTCGGATGATCGATGTGGATGAGGGGAGGATCAGTGCTGTGGTGGATGGGATCAATGCTGTGGTCGAGAGGGTCTTGAAGGATGATTTTAAGGTTGACGGGGAGCCGAAGTGTTATTATTGTGATTTTAAGGGGATCTGTGAGTGGTGGGAGGGGGAGTGATGGATGTTTCAAATGCTTTAATAGCTTCAATTATCCAAAAATAAACACTAAGACACTAATCCAAATCGATCTTATTAAAGTTAAAACATTGATGACTAAACTTTAAATATAAAAAACGGTATCCACAAGTGATAACAGCTGGATGAATTGATCATGGATATAGATGAGGCACTTTCTTGTATACTAAATATGAATGCAAGTAATCTATACTCCACAGAACATTTTGCGAAAAGGGTAAATGAGCGCAAAAAGCCATATAAATCCGGACATTAATGGCTTATATGAAACGCTTCTCAATAAGAAGCCAGTTACAATTTCAAAGCAAGATGATAACAAATTTAAACTTCATTATGAATTAACTGATGATTACGATCTTACAATTATCGTAAGTATTAGAAAGAACAATATTGTTAATTTGGTAACTGCTTTTATTGAGAAATCTGAGAAACGGAGGCGTAAAGATAAATGAAAGAACTTACAGCAAATAAGTACGATTACGACTCCCAGAGTGATAGCGTTTTCTTTTATGGCACTGATAAGGAATATGAGTATTCTATTGATTTAGATGGCATAATTATTGATTTTAGTGAAGATAAGCAAATAATGGGTGTTGAAATCCTGGATGCATCTAAAAAATTTAATCTTTCAAAATCAGATCTCCATAATATTAAACATTTTAATGCTTTGATAGAAATTACAAAAAATAACATAGATGTATCTATGAAGATCGAAGTATCTAAAAGAAATAAATTGGATCTCATCAACATTGAGTGGGTAATTTAATATCTGTATCTTCCAATTCAATTCTATGGAAGATAAAGAACTCATTCAAATTGCACTCGGATTGTCATCTCCTTGGTTCGTAAAAAATATTGATCTCAATACTTCTAAAAAGAGAATGGATATTTACCTTGATTTTACCAAGGGTACTAAATTTCCATGTCCTGTTTGCAACAAATTGAGTGATTTGCATGATACAAAAGAAAAAGTATGGAGACATCTCGATTTCTTCCATTATGAAACATACCTTCATGCAAGGGTTCCTCGAACAAAATGTAATGAAGATGGTGTCAAGCTTGCTAATGTTCCTTGGACAAGACAAAACACTGGATTTACCCTGTTCTTTGAAGCATTAATTGTTGCTATGTCCAAGGAAATGACTGTGTCTGCTATTGCTGATATGGTAAATGTTCATGAGGATTCATTGTGGAGAATCCTTGGTCATTATGTTAAAGAAGCAATGGCGAAAACTGATCTATCGAATCTTGATATAATTGGAGTGGATGAGATTTCTGTCAAGAAAGGTCACAGTTATGTTACTTTGTTCTATGATCTGAATAAGGATAGGATAATCCATATTGAAAATGGGAAGGGAAAGGATGGGTTTAGGAAATTTAGAGATTTCCTCTCTACAAAAACAAATCCTGATAATATAAGATACATATCAATGGATATGTCTCCTGCTTTCAAAGGTGGAGCAAAAGAATATTTCCCGAATGCGAAGGTTGTTTTTGATAAATTTCATATTGTTAAAATGATGAATGATGCTATCGATAAAGTTAGAAGAAGTGAATATCAATCGAATAAAGAACTTGGTAAAACAAGATTCATGTGGTTGAAGAATCCAGAAAATCTAACTGATAGAGAAATCATTAAAATGAAATCCATCAAGGATTTAGATACTAAGACTGCTAAAGCTTACAAGTTCAAACTTGCATTAAAACGATTGTGGGAAATCAAAAACATAAGAGCTGCAAGGGAATATTTGGAAAAATGGCACTACTGGGGAACTCATAGCAATATTAAAGAAATCATTACATTGGCAAAGATGATAAAAAGAAATTCGTATGGAATTTTGGAATCAATTAAAGGAGATATCAGTAATGGGGTTGTCGAAGGATTGAACAACAAGATTAAGACAGCTTTCAAGAGATCATATGGATTGAAGACTGAAATGTATAGAAATACAATGATATTCTTGATGGCGGGGAAATTGAAATTACCCACACGATGTTAAAGAGAACCAATAAATTAATAAATAAATCCTTGAATAAAATTTCAGCAAATAGTATGAATCTCCCATCTGTCAGCCAGGGAATTGCTGTTACTTGCTGACCCATTTTTTCTATTTTTTTATCAAATTGAAGCAAAATTGGTGAACTCGGGGAAATGTTTGAAGTCAAGTGTCCGTTTTTATGAATTGAATCTCTGAATATTTTCGATTATTCTGCGAACTTGTGTAGATGGATCGCTTTTTGATTATTCTGATTATACCAATTTTGCATATTCTTCGATGTCCTTTTCATCCTTTAAGCATAAGAGTGCCTTCTGATAATATTTTCTGGCAATGTTAGAATCAAGTTTTAAAATAAAGTCTCCGACAGCATCATATATCTCAAATGGGTCTGCACATTTTTTGCAGAACTGTTCCGCCAGTTCCTGAGCAGTTCCAGAATCTCCGTTCTCTTCAAGAATAAAAAGGTATGTTACGAGAAGATCAGCATTATCAGGACTGTTTTGGATCAGGTAGTCAAATTTCTCTTCGTCAGTTTTTAGTAAAAATTCATCAATACGAGCTTCTTCTTCTGGAGTATATATTTTCTGAAAATCGATCTCGTATCCATCATCAGATACAAACTCATGGTAGTTTTTATGGTAGTTTATGTCCTGATCATCGATCTTGACAAAAAGATCTTTAGCCATATTATCAGGAATTCCCCTCATCTTCATATATCGTTTAATCTTCTTTACATAGCGGGCTTCCTCTTCTTCTGTATTAAGACCCAAAAAATAACTTATCCACTTTAGATATGCCTGCTTATCCGGGATCCATGACCTGTTCTCAATTGATGTGAGCAGATAATCGATGATCATAGTAAGTTCATGGGCAGTGATCGGTTCATATTCAAGTGCCTCTACTAAATTACTGATAATCTCAAAACCAAGTTCAGTATTGCTATATTTGAACGTATTATCATAATCATTTGAGATATTTACTAATATGGCAATAACATCTCTGTCCTTCAGATCCTTGCTACGGTTATTGTAATATTCAGCAATTGTATCCTCGATTGCACCAAGATACAATGAGTATTCCTCTTCTTTACCTTCAATACTTTTAATTTTCAGAGTATCTGTCTCGTCTTTTTTAAGCAGATCTGAAAATATGATCTTAGTATCATCATTAAAATCGTTCATACCAATTACCGTTGATCGTTAGAATTATGTATCATCTTCAGAAAGCATCTTATCGCACAATCTAATGTCCTCTTTGATGGATTCAACTATATCTTTTTTCATTTCATCAGGGATCAGTTCTACTTTTTCCAGAGATGAAATTGCACGATTATAGTATCCTTTTGAGATGTTTGGATCAAAATGCAGGAAATATTCTCCAATCTTCAGGTGCAATGAGAACATTTCACCAAATCTCTTACTTGCTCTTTTTGCAAGTTTTATTGCAATATCGATATTTCCGTTGCTCTCAAGTTCAGAAAGATATGCCAGAAACAGGTTAAAGTCATTGGGTGCATTTTCTGCTAAGTATTCATACTTTTCATCATCATTCATTGCGATAAATTCACTGTTAAGTGTTAGTGGGTCGGGTGCTTCTCCCATGACAAAGTCAGGGGATTTTTCTAAAAGATCATCAACTGCTCCCGGAGGAATGTCATACATTTTTGCTAGTCGTTCGACTCGTTTTTTGTATTGTTGATCTTCTTGTTCTATTGTGATATCAATATAGTAACAGATCCATTTCAAGTATGCCTGTCTGTCTGACATCCATGAGCGATTCTCGACAGCTTCAAGGACGTAGTCTATCACAAGATTAAATTCATGAACGGTGATATTTTCCTCGTCAAATATTTCGATCAGATTCTCGATCAACAATGCTCCAGGCAGATGTTGGAAATAGTTCATCTTCTTGTCAAGATTTGCTTTTATATCTTTTAATAGATTAACTACTTCTTTATCAGTTATTTTTTTGTCATTATCGTGGTAGTAATGGGCAATGGTAAATTCAAATGTACCAAGGAACATGCTATATTCATCTTCTTTACCTTCAATACTTTCAAGTTCCAGTATTTCGGCATTGTCCGGCTCAAGCAGGTCTAATAAAGAATATTTATCGATATCAACAATGTTGTTTTTATCATTCATATTTATCACACTATTTTAACCAAGTAATTTTCACTCGCAAGCAGATCATAGGATATGCTATAGATCAAACTACTAAATAAGGTTCTTGAAGACATTCTCTTTAGAAATGGGTTGAAACTGTCAAATTTGGAATAAATTTAAGTTTCTTGAGCTTTGACTTGATGCCTCCATCCTTTTTCTCAATATTCTCATCTATTTTTTCATTAGTTATTTCAAATCCGAACTTTTTGTTTTTCAACTTTCATCACCATGAAAGACAGAAATTCCAGCAGAACAAGTTGTGACTTTTGTAAAATATTACTTAAAGAAATATTAACAGATTAAATCAATAGTTGTATTTGCATTGATGGGGGACTGAATCTATCATGAACATCGATCAAAGGAAACAAATAATCAAAATAATCACAGCAGTAACGTTCCTGATAATGATCACTGTCAATGCACTGGCCAACATACTCCCCATCAATGACATGACCACCGGCCAGCTCTCAGACGCCTATCCCAACCTTTTTGCCCCTGCAGGAGCGACCTTTGCGATCTGGGGACTCATATATCTCTTACTGGCAGGGTACACACTTTACCAGCTTGGTATTTTTCAGGGAAACACAACCACTGATAGGACCGAGCTCATGTATAAGATCGGAATACTGTTCTCTGTATCTTCCCTTGCCAATGCATCATGGATCTTCGCATGGCACTATCAAATAATCCCATTATCCATGTTGCTGATGGTCGTGATCCTCATCTGCCTGATCCTGATAAATCAGTTGACAAGCAGGGAACAGTTTTCTAAAAACGAATATTTCTTTATCAGGCTTCCATTTAGCGTTTACTTCGGATGGATAACAGTAGCAACCATTGCCAATGCTACTGTACTTCTTGTCAGCTGGGGTTGGAAAGATCTTATTTTGAGTGACGCTTCTTGGACTGTTATAGTAATTGCTATTGGACTTGTTATCGGCCTTGCGACCATGCTGAAGAACAGGGATGTTGCCTACGGGCTTGTTATTGTCTGGGCTTATTCAGGAATATTGCTAAAGCACACTTCCCCTGAAAGATTTGGATACCAGTATCCTGCAATTATCAACACAACGATTGGGTGTATTGTGTTGTTGCTTCTTGGTGAAGTTTATCTGTTGATTTCAAAGAGGGAGAGAATGATGAGTTATTGAACAAAGTCGGGTGGGAGAGGGATTAAATAAATCAAAAAGTAGAGATGATCTGGAGATACCTGACAAGATAGCGCTCTATTGTCTGGCCGTTAAGGAGATGGGCGGAAAGCTCCTGTTAAAAGCAGGTCCCTTTACGTCAACCCCGAGGTCCAGGGGGGCTCCAGATGATCGATGTGGATGAGGAGAGGATCGATGCTGTGTTTGCAAAGGGTTTAAAGGATCATTTTGAGGTTGGTGGGGAGACGAATTGTTATTTCTGTTATTTTAAAGGGATCTGTGAGTGGTGGGAGGTGGAGTGATTCACTCAATTAGATACTTACGAATGAAAATGAAAAGTAAGATAAGATGTGGAGTTATTATTCTCAATAAGTTTCAATCTAATGGGGTAAATTAAATGGGTAAATATTCAAAACTTGGTATTCATTTAAAAAATAGTGAAAAAACGATCATGAAGCTCACTTTCGATGAAGTCGAAAGCATTTTAGGATTTTCTTTACCCAAATCTGCAAGAACTTATGAGGCTTGGTGGGCCAATAATCCCGATTCACATACACATGCTCTCGATGGATGGTTGGCTATGGATTGGAAAACAAGAGTGGACTTAACAAACCAGATAGTTGTTTTCGCCAAAAAAGAAAAACTAGCAGTAATTCAACAAACCGAAGATTATGTGCCAACAGAAGTATCCATCTCTGCAGCTGAATTTGAAGAGAAAGCTCGCATTTTTATGTCAAAATACTATTCAAAACCTTTGTTTGCTGGCAAGTATCCTGGTGTTCCTAAGATCTTTGACATGATATCTGCTGACAATGAAATTGTAGGGGATGCGAAGTTCTATACAATGGTCCGTGGAAAATCCCTTCCACCAGCAAAGTTCGCGACTATTGCAGAACATGTATGGCTTTTGGAAAAAACAGAAGCAAAACATAGGTTCCTTATATTTGGAAACGATAAGCGTGTTCCTGAAGAGTGGTTGAAGAGATATGGTGCTCTTGTGGATGGAGTGGAATTCTTTTTCTATGATATTGGTGCTGGTAAAATAGAGCGTTTGAATGGAACCAAACTATAAACATAATTTGATAACCATCTAAATAAAAAGGATATGTTTAAATAATTTTAGAAATAACTACCCTTCGATTATGAAACTGGAAGAGAGATTGGAATTATTAAAAGAAGAACTACAAAAAGAGGATTTTCTAAAGTCAAAGGGCCTTGGTAATGAAATCCCTTTTTGGATATTCGATTATCCTCCTGAGAAGGAATTACTTCTCAGAGATACTATCATAAAGATAATATCGAATTTAGAGAAAAACTCAATCCAGGTGCTTGAGATCGATCTTTTTAATATATGTCTTGAGATAATAGATCAGAAAATATCTGCAGAAAAGATCATTGCTTTTGAAGAGAGCAAAGGATCTGAGGAATTACTTAAAAAGATGAAATTGATGTTAAAGCCCGATATTCTAAAAAGTGCCATCCAGCAAAAAATGAATGAGAATAGCGGTTTCCAAATAATCTTTTTGAACGGCGTAGGTAAGGCCTGGCCGATAGTTCGCTCTCACACTATTCTTAATAATCTACAGCCTCTTCTTGGTAATATACCACTTGTTACATTTTATCCCGGAAAGTACAGTGGTTTTGATCTTAGTTTGTTCGGAAAAATCAGGGATGCAAATTATTATCGCGCTTTTAGACTTATAAATACAGATAATGTTTCTCAAAGTTAAGGAATGTTTAGTAAATGACAAATGTGATGAAGATTCAAGACATCTTCCTGAAAGACATCAAGAGAGAGATAAATGGTGTTATTAAGGTCGATCAGGAAGATGATGAGAACGTATATACTGAACTTGATGAATATGTGGTCACAAGGGAATCATTGAAACATCTTGACCTTTTCTTTGATAGATACTTCAATGCCACGGAGACTCCAACGGATAAGGTGGGTGTATGGGTATCCGGTTTCTTTGGTTCGGGTAAATCCCATTTTATCAAGATGATATCCTACCTTCTGGAGAACCGGGTTGTAAAGGGTAAATCAGCCCTAGAATTCTTCAGGGAAAAAATAGATGATCCTCAGTTATTTACTACCATTGAAAAAGCTGTGAATCATGGTACAAAGGATGTTATCCTTTTCAACATTGATTCTAAGGCAAACACCCTTAACCGAGGCAATGAACTTATTGTGAATATATTGATGAGGGTTTTCAATGAAAATAGAGGCTTTTTCGGGGATGTTCTTTGGATTGCTGAAATGGAAGAAGATCTGACCAACAAAGGTCTTTACGAAAAGTTCAAGGAAGAGTTCAAGCGGATAAATGGTGATTCCTGGGAAGAGAAACGGGATACCTATGCGTTCGAGCAGGATGATATTATAGCTGCTCTTGTCAATTGTGAGTATCAAAGCAGAGATGCTCTTGTAAGACTGTTTGAGAGCGATGGCAGTAACTATCGTTTTAGTAATGAGAAATTTGCTGAGAAAGTGAAGAAGTACTGTGATTCAAAGGGTAAGGACCATCAGGTGATCTTCCTTATTGATGAGGTTGGCCAGTACATTGGTGAGAATAGTGAGCTCATGCTGAACCTGCAGACCGTTGTTGAAGAGCTTGGGACAAAGCTTGCGGGGAAGGCATGGGTTGTTGTTACATCTCAGGCAGATATTGATACGGTCACGAAAGCGGACGTCAAAGGTAAAGATTTCTCTAAGATCCAGGGACGGTTTGATACACGTTTGAGCCTTTCCAGTGCTAATGTGGATGAGGTAATAAAGAAAAGAATATTAGCAAAGAAAAGGGCTTATGAGGAGTCTTTGACCTCTTATTATACGGACAAAAAGACGATAATGAAAAACCTACTTACCTTCTCTCCCGGTGGAGCTGAAATGAAGCTGTACAAGGGGGATGAGGATTTCGTGAATGTTTATCCCTTTGTGCCTTATCAGTTCTTTGTACTTCAGAAGGTATTCGATAAGATCAGAGAGACTGGTTTTACAGGAAAACATCTTGCAAAGGGTGAGCGATCCATGCTCAGTGCTTTTAAGGAGGCGAGTGAAAAGTATGCTGAGAGCGAACTTGGTGTACTTGTTCCATTTTCCACATTCTATAATACGATAGAAAGCTTTCTTGACCCCATCATTACACGTACTATTGAACAGGCAAGGTATAATGATCACCTTGAGGATGAAGATTGTGAGATCCTGAAGATACTTTTCATGATAAGGCATGTGAATGTGCTGCAACCAAGTCTGGACAACCTTGTGGTGCTTTCGATGTCTCAGGTCGATGAAGACAAGAGAAAGTTGAAAGAAATAATATCTGCATCACTCCAGCGCTTAGAGGCACAGACCCTTATCAACAAGTCCAGTGACAGATATTATTTCCTAACTAATGAAGAACAGGAGATAAGCAGGGAGATAAAGAACATCGATATTGAGAACCATCGAATCCTTGATGAGATGTTCTCGTACATTTTTGATAATATATGTCCTGCTAAGTATAAGGATTATAAGTTCCACAAGTCCATTGACGATAAGATTAAATCTACACCAGGCGCAGACCTGACCATCAAATTCCTGACTTCTCTGTCTAATGATGAATTGAGGGGAAGCGGGCAGAGATCGTTGAGTGGGGAAAACTTAAGCAATGTGGATTCCACTGATACTCTTCTTTTTGTATTCCCACAGGATGCTGAGTTCGTGAATCAGATACGGGATTACCTTCGGATAAACAAGTACCTTACACAGAACACTTCCAATACGAATATCGGAGAAGTAAGGGAGATACACAGTGGCAAAAGGATCGATGAGGGTAAACTTCGGGAAGCTGCGAAGAAGTCAATGGAAGAGGGAGCTTCCGAGGCAAGGATATTCGTTGATGGAAAGGAAGTTACAAGCATCGAGAAGACGAATCCTAAAGAAAGGATCAAGGATGGTCTTGACCTGCTCTTTGAGAATGTTTACAAGAAAGCAGACTATGTGACCAAGGACATTGGAAGTGACAGTGAGATCTTGAGAATACTCCAGGACGATGACCTTGAGAAGTTCGGTGGTGGGACTTCTGAAACGAATCAGCTTGCTCTTCGGGAAATGCTGGACTATTTGAACATAAGGCATCAAAAGAATGATGTTGTTGTGTTACAGGATATCAAAGGTAAGTTCAGACGCAAACCCTATGGCTGGAATGAAATGACGATCTCCGGCCTTGTGGCTACGCTGTTTGCAAAGGATGAGATCAAGCTCAGATATCAGAAAACATACCTGATTCTCAAGAAACCGAATGCAGAAGAGATCGTAAGATATGTTACGAGGAAAGATTTCGCAGATAAGCTTGTTCTTGAGATAAGAGAAAAGGCAAATGTTGAAGTTATCAAAACGGTCAGGTCTGTCCTGAGAGATGTGTTCGAGAAGACAAATATCCCTGACAAGGAGAACGAGCTCTCTGATCTTACATATTCCCTGTTCAATGAAGAACATATCAAGACAGAACTGATCGAGGGAAGATATGAAGAGGAAAAAAGATTCCCCGGTAGAGAAGAGATAAAATCTTATGCTTCTTTCCTTAAAGGTATCCTGAAAGTAACTGACCCTTCCTTATTCCTTCAAACTGTTGCTGATGAAAGGGATGAACTGATACGGTCACGTGAAGATGTGGAACCTGTCATCTCTTTCTTCGAAAGCAATAAGGTGGAGATATTCAGAAGGGTCCTTAAGAAACTCGATAATTTCAAAAGGGATCTGCAGTTCATGGATGAGGTAACAAAATCCAGGGTGCAGGAAATTGAAACCATTCTGGGTTCAAAGGAGCATTATTCTGAGATCAAGTCACTACCACCATTGGAGAATGAGGTCGAAACTGCCCTTTTAGAAACTCTTTCTGAGCTTAAGGAAGAGAAATTCAATGAAATAGCGACTATTACTACAGAACTGGAAAAGGAGATGGCTGGAAACACATCACTCACTTCGGAGTTCATGGATTCTGTGCTGCAGCCGCTCTATGGTCTAAAAACACGTATCTCACAGGCTGAGGATTGCTTGTTCGTGCAGGCACAATACACGACATTGGATTCTCTTGAAAGCCAGGCCTATGATAAAATCAGCAAGCAATTGCAGATTATAAAGGAACCCGAAACCGGTTCTGGTGAAGTTACCGTTCCTGTACGTTCTACAAGAGTCATTAAAGATATTTCAGTTTTCAAGTCAAAGGACACCATTACTTCTGAAAAGGAACTTGACATTTACCTCGAAGAACTGAAAGCATCCCTGGTAAAGATACTTGAAACAAACGATGTTAGGTTGTTCTGATCATGGATAAGGCAAGTGTTGTAAAATTATCGGATACGGTGCGGAATAAGCTCCTCCAGGAAGTGAAGGATAGGGCTGCATTCTACGGTATCCGTCCAAAAGATATCATGCCTGTAGATTCCGAACATTCGGATTCTATTGTTATAGGTGGCAAGGTCCATAACAAGGATATCAAGGAACAGAGAGAGCAATTGGTAAAGGAAGTAAATCATAAGGGTTATGAGCAGGTGATGGAAGAGGTCACTTATACCTGGTTCAACCGTTTTATTGCCCTGAAGTTCATGGAGGTTAACGATTATATCTCTGTGAATGTGTTCACTTCCGATGATTCAGACAGGACCGAGCCTGCCATTATTACCCATGCTCTAGAGCTGGATTTCCTGGACCTTGAATCAGATAAAGTTCTTAACATGAAGGCTGAGAACGAGGATGAAGAGTTGTACAAGTACCTGATATTGCATCTGTGCAACTACCTGAACCGTACTATGCCTTTCATGTTCGAGAAGCTAGAGGATTACACTGAACTTCTGTTCCCAGAGAAGTTGCTTCATATCGATTCAATTGTGAAGGATATTAATGAGATAATCCCCGAGGACGATTGGAGGGAAGTAGAGATCATCGGCTGGATATACCAGTACTACATTACCCCCAGAAAAGATGAAGTTTTCAAGAAGCTGAAGAAGAATGTCAAGATAAGCAAAGAGAACATCCCTGCAGCTACCCAGTTGTTCACACCTCACTGGATCGTCCGCTACCTTGTGGAGAACTCCCTGGGACGTTTATGGATGCTCAACCGCCCCTACTCCCGACTGTTCGAACGGATGGACTACTACATCAAGCCAGAACAACCTGAAACAGATTTCCTTAAGTTAAGTTCACCGGAGGATATACGATTATGCGACCCCGCCTGCGGTTCGGGACACATGCTGGTCTATGCTTTTGATCTGCTGTATGCCATCTACGAGGAGGAAGGCTATGACCACTCCGAGATCCCGGAGATGATACTTACCCACAATCTCTTCGGTATTGAGATAGACAACGTGCAGGAGAACTGGCGGCCTTTGCTCTTACAATGAAAGCCAGGAGAAAGAACCGCAAGTTCTTCCAAAATCCAATCCAGCCCAATATATGCGTGTTGGAAACAATCTCCTTTGAAGATGATGAGCTGCAGTCATACTTAGCAGCCATTGGAAGCAATCTATCCACCACCAACCTGAAGCTTACCCTGCGCCAGTTCGAGGAGGCTGACAACTTCGGCTCTCTCATCCGTCCAGACGCCACAAACGTATCGGACATCCGGCAGGTGCTAAGTGAGAAAAACCTTTCCAGTAATCTTACCGTCTTCAGCACTCACCAAAAAGTTCTGAAAGCTTTGCATCAGGTAGATTACCTCAGTCCAAAGTATCATGTGGTCGTTGCCAACCCACCATACATGGGCGGTAAGGGGATGAATGCGAAGCTAAAAACTTTTGCCAAGGACAATTATCCCAACAGCAAATCTGATTTCTTTGCCATGTTCATTGATCGTAACCTTGACCTTGCAATGCATAAAGGCATGGTCGCTATGATCACTATGCAGAGCTGGATGTTCCTTTCATCCTTTGAGAAGCTCCGAGCAAGCATTTTGGATGACCATACCATCTTGTCCATGGCACATCTTGGACCCCGAGCCTTTGATAGTATCAGCGGTGAGGTCGTTTCGACCACAGCTTTTGTTATCGAGAATGCACAACACCCAGACTACAAGGGAGCCTATATCCGTCTTGTGGATGGCAACAGTGAAGCAGAAAAAGATGCATGGTTGCGTGAGGCAGTCAGCCAGGCCAGAAATATTGAGATCATTTAAAAGGTAGCATAACATGACCAATAACAATTCATCAACCACCCCAATTCCTAACTTCTACCGCGCCTCTGCGACCGATTTTAAGAAGATTCCTGGTAGTCCGATTGCTTACTGGGTTAGCAATAGGATACGTGAAGTTTTTGAAAATTCTAAATCTCTTGGTTCGATTGGCTCACCAACACACGGAGTTGTTACTGGAGATAATGAACGGTTCTTAAAAAATTGGTCTGAAGTATCAATGGATAATATAAGTTTCTTGTCCAAATCCAGGCAGGAGTCTGTAGAATCTGGTTTGCGATGGTTCCCTGTAAGTAAAGGTGGTCCTTTTAGGAAATGGTTTGGAAATAATGAATATGTTATCGATTGGTTCAATGATGGTTACGAGTTAAGAACAACAAAGCACAGCACAGGAAGAATTCGAGCCACAAATTTTAATCTAAATCGTATATTTCAACCAGGTATTACTTGGTCAACCATTTCAAGTAACTCTCTGTCAATGAGATATTTGCCAGAGGGGATGATTTTTGAAAGTAAGGGGTCTGTATGTTTTTCTGATTCGGAAGAGCAGCGGCTATTTTTATTAGCTCTCACGAATACAAGCGTTGTTAATGCTCTTTTGTTGATTATGTCACCTACCCTCGATTATCATGAAGGCCCTATGAGTCGCCTTCCAATAGTAAATTCACAAAAAATACAGTCTGTAGAAATTGCTCAAAGTTGTATGAAAGTTTCAAAATCCGATTGGGATTCCTACGAGACCTCCTGGGATTTTACCACATCCCCCCTACTACAACCAGAGCATCACCAGCCATCCCTCCACGAAACCTACACCAAAATCCGTTCCCACTGGAGAGAGATGACACTGGAGATACAGCAGTTGGAGGAAGAGAACAACCGTATTTTCATCGAAGCCTATGGTTTGCAGGATGAGCTGACACCGGAAGTGCCACTTTCAGAGATAACGTTGATATGCAACCCACATTACCGCTATAATAGAGATAAAAGCGAGGATGAACTGGAAACATTGCTACAAACAGACACAATAAAGGAGTTCATCTCCTATGCTGTAGGATGCATGTTCGGGAGATATTCGCTGGACAAGCCAGGTTTGGTGCTTGCGAATCAGGGTGAAAAAAAAGAAGATTATGTGAAGCAGGTTCCAGAGCCGAGCTTCATGCCGGATGACGATAACATCATACCTATACTTGAGGATGAGTACTTCGAGGATGACATTGTGAATAGGTTCAAGGAGTTCCTCAAGATGACATTTGGAAATGAGAAGCTTTCAGAGAACCTAGATTTCATTGCAGAAGCTCTAGGTAATAACGGCAAAAAGTCTTCTGAGGCTGTGATAAGGGACTATTTCCTGAAGTCATTCTACAAAGATCATCTGAAGATGTACAAGAAACGACCTATTTACTGGATGTTCAGTTCAGGCAAAGGCAGGGCTTTCAATGCGCTCATTTACATGCACAGGTACAAGTCTGATACTCTTGCAATGATGAGGACAGATTACCTGCTGGAGCTTGAAGGAAAGTTGGATGCGAAGAGAGAAATGATACAGTCAGATATCGGCAAGGATGCTCAGGAAAAGGCACGGTTGGGGAAGATGATCGTGGAGCTCATGGATTACGATGAGTTGTTGAAGAACAGGGCTGATGAGTATATCGAGATAGATCTGGATGATGGCGTGAAGGTTAATTATGGGAAGTTTGATGGGTTGGTGGAGAAGATATGATGGAATATGAGGAGGAGGGAGACTTATTTATTTATCAGAATTAAATATTTGGAACTTTAGGAAATTTGGTGGGGCTGAAAGTGAACCCGGAGTGCATATTGAGTTAAATCCAGGATTAAATCTATTGGTGGGGGAAAATGATTCAGGAAAAACTGCTATAGTAGATGCCATCAAATTTGTTGTTTCCACACAAAGTTATGAGTATGACAGATTGGAAGATGAAGACTTTTTCATTCCTGATAATGCAGGAGAAGAGGAAAGAGCAACAGAGATGAAAATAGAGTGTATTTTTAGAGGA
This sequence comes from Methanococcoides sp. NM1, assembly GCF_900774285.1. Taxonomy (NCBI): domain Archaea; kingdom Methanobacteriati; phylum Methanobacteriota; class Methanomicrobia; order Methanosarcinales; family Methanosarcinaceae; genus Methanococcoides; species Methanococcoides sp. NM1. The sequence continues at coordinate 151,209 of NZ_CAAGTW010000004.1, read as the reverse complement.
TTTACACCCTCAGAAGCTGCAAAATTTTTGGAATGGATGAATTTTGAGAAAGATGAAAATGATGCTTCCATATATTTTTTGAGAGTTATATATAAAGGCCGAAGAGAAAATGGTAGAATATATCGTGATATCAAAGCAGGACATGAAGATCAAGGGTCATTGTTGGATGAGAAAGCACGTGATTTGTTAAGAGCCGTATACTTAAAACCTTTAAGAGATGCAAAACAAGAATTGAGTCCCAGAAAAAATTCAAGGTTAGCACAGGTTCTTCATTCACACAAGGATTTTGCAGACAAAGAAAATCATCCATTAAAAACGGTTATTAGTGAGGCAAATAAAAATATTGAAGATTATTTTGTGCTTGAATTAACAGATTCTTCAAATAGTGATAATAAAGTAGGTACTGAAGAGGTTAGTGCAGATGAACGACAGGAAGAAACGACATCCGATTCTATACATAAAACTCAGGTACTTAACCAAATTAATGATTCATTAAAACATTTTTCAAGTATCAATCATTCTCTTAAATCAAATATTTCAATTTCTGATATGAGTTTGAAAGCTATACTAGAAAAACTTAGCTTAAGCGTATCGAGCGATAAGGTAGGATTAGGTTCTAATAACCTATTATTTATTGCAACAGAATTACTCTTACTGCAAACAGAAATGTATGATGGTTTAAAACTGTCTTTAATTGAAGAAATTGAAGCTCATTTGCATCCTCAAGCTCAGCTTAGATTAATTAATTATCTACAAACTGAAATTGGACAGAGTGAAGAAAATATTCAATTAATTTTGACAAGTCATAGTCCAAACCTTGCATCTAAAATAGAACTTCAAAATTTGATAATTTGTAAAAATGGCAAAGCTTTCAACATGGGGGCAAAATATACCAAATTAGAAGAAGGAGATTACTTATTTTTAGAAAGGTTCTTAGATGCTACAAAAGCTAATTTATTTTTTGCAGAAGGAGTCATTCTTGTAGAAGGAGATGCTGAAAACATATTAATCCCTACAATTGCAGAAATAATTGATTTATCATTATCAAGATATGGGGTTTCTGTTGTTAATGTAGGTAGCACTGCTTTTTTGAGATATTCTCGAATTTTTCAGAGAAACGATGCTGAAATCAATATGGATATTCCAGTTTCTATAATTACTGATTGCGATGTAAGACCGGATAATTATTATGAGGTAATTAACAAAGATCATCCAGAAGGGGAATACTCTGAAAGAATAAAAATAGGTATTGAAAAAAAAGAGCTTTACTATAACGTGATGCCTATTAAATCTTTTATAGCGCCTTTTTGGACATTGGAATATGTCATTGCCTTAAGTGTTTTGAAAAAAGATTTTTATACGGCTGTATTATATGCTCAAAAAATTGAGAATAGTAATTCTATTGGTTTGACGCCAGAGAAAGAAACCGAAGTTAATGAAGAAGTTGAAAAAAACTTGAAGGAATGGAATGAGCAAGGTTGGAATAATGAGCAGATAGCATTCGAGATTTATTATAACATTATGTTAAGGAAATCAAGACCAAAGTCTAAATCAACATCCAAGGCCATTGTAGCTCAATGTTTCGCCAAAATATTAAGTGAATATCCAAAAGAAGATATTAAAAAAATCTTGGTCGATGATACAACTCATTTGAAATACATAGTAGATGCAATAAGATATGCTACACCAGGAAGAGTTCCATCCGGGGAATGATCAAATGATTGTTATTCTAGATGAAGATATTAAATATGCAGAAAAAATATTCTTACCTGAAGGAGCTTCATTTGATACCGAAAGAGTAGATGTCATAAAATGCATGGAATCAAAGGATATTCAAGCTTGTCCTGGTAGTGGAAAAACAACTACATTATTGGCTAAACTAGCAATTTTAGCTCAAAAAATGCCTTTAGAAGGCAACAAAGGAATATGCGTATTAACGCATACGAATGTAGCTATAAATGAAATAAAGGATAAGCTAGGTTCGAAAGGAAAAATATTATTTGAGTATCCTAATTTTTTCGGGACAATACAATCATTTGTAGATAAATTTTTAGCCATTCCTGCATGTGTTGAGCTTGTTAACAATAAACCTCATATCATAGATGATGAAGTATACAATGACGTCATTTATAAAAAATACGCATATCTAAATTATAGAACTAAAGCTTGGGTAGATAGGCAGCATAATCCAGTGCAATTTATGCAATCTATTAGATTTAGTTCTTCAGATATTAATTTATTAGAAAATGTAGCTAATCTAAAAACTAGAACCACACATACATATAAAACTCTGTATAAGATTAAGCTCGATATATTAAAAAGTGGGATTCTTTGTTTTGATGATGCATATTCATTATCATTTTGGTACTTACGTAACCACAGTGAAGCTTTAAAAAGCATATTTTCAGAAAGATTTGCTTTTGTTTTCCTTGATGAAATGCAAGATACAAGCTGTCATCAAAACAAAATATTTGATTTAATTTTTAATGACACAAATATAATTGTACAAAAATTAGGTGACTCTAATCAATCCATATATGAAGATACCACAATAGATGGAACTGTATGGGATATAGACGAAAGCTGTTTATGTATTAATGGAAGCAAAAGGTTTTCAGAATCCATAGCTTCATGCGTTAAGCATGTTTGCAAAGATCCTCATGAAATTATTGGAAACACTTCTAGAGAGAATATTTCTCCAATTGTCATTACTTATGATGACGATACAATCGGAGATGTCATACATTATTTTTCAGAAATAATTGAAGAAAAAGGACTTCAAAGTAATGAAAATACCTTTAAAGCTGCCGGTTGGGTAGGACAAGTAAAAGAGGGAAAAAGGACAATCCCTTCATATTTTCCTTCTTATCAAAAAAAAGCCACTAATAAATCTAATTATGCTACTCTAGGTGAATATTTAAAAATAGCAGATGATGAGCAAATCAAGATTAAAGGTGTTGATTTTTATCGTAATGCCATAATTGAAGCTTTACTTAAAATTCTGAGAACATATAATATAAAAAATGAAAAATCCCGCTATTATACAGTGAGTTCATTTCTTAAACACATAAGAGAAAATGATATTGAATTTAATGAACAATTCAACCTAAAGTTGACGCAATGGTGTTTAAAAATTCAGAATGGAACAGATATTACAGATGATTTGAGAAGATTTATTGAAAATGATTTTTCGGGATTTTTTGAAATACCAAATATTAGCAGTTTAGAGTCATTTTTTGATAATCAACCTGTTGAAAACTCTGATGAGAATTGTGAAAGCAAACAAAATGCCTATGTAGATGATTCTGGTATAGAAATAGAAATAGAAATAGCTACAGTTCATAGTGTTAAAGGAGAAACACATACAGCCACTCTTTATTTAGAAACCTACCATAAAAGAGGCTATGATGTGGGAAGAATCCTAAACCACTTACAAAAACCAAGTAGTTCTCCCAATTCCATTACCTTAACATCATTAAAAATGTGCTATGTTGGTATGACCCGGCCTACTCATTTATTGTGTGTTGCAGCACATCAAGATAGTATTAAAAATAAGGAAGAATATTTGCATGGAAATGGATGGGAAATTAGATACTTGACAAAGGACGCTCAACCATGTTAAACCCTGAAAAGACTACCCAGAGCATACTTAAGAAATTCGACACACTTGACGAGTTCGAGAAGAGGAAGATCGTCTTCTGGTATGATAAGGACGGGACCGCCGATGAGGAAGGGCTTGCACAGATAGGGGAGGCTCTGGTTGAGAGGGGAATTAAACTGCATGTCCTGAACAACAATTTCTTTGCTACGAAGAAGATGCTGGAAAAGGATGATACGGAGTCCAGCTATCTTATTTATTCCAATGAAGGGGAAAGGGAGCCGGAGTTGAACTGGCTGGTGGACGTTCAGTTGTATTCATCGAGGTTTGAGAACAGCAGAATCTCGGATATCAAGAGCGAGTTTGAGATCGTGGGATATGACCTGGACAGGTTCCTGGAAAAGCACCAGCAGTTCTTTGCAAGCAAGAAGAGGGTTGTGCCACTTAAGAGAATGTACCAGCCTGACTGGAAGGATGAGGAGTTCCTGCTTGGGTTCCTGGGGGTGCTTTCAGGCTCCACTACCACTGACCTCAAAGAGATCATAAGGAAGATACTGATCAACTCACTGAAGGAGACCTCCAATACAGTATGGGAGGATGTTGTCAGGTTCGAGTTGGTCAAAGAGTTCTGGGACCTGGTTACAAGATATTTCGGCTATCAGTCCGAAGAACCCACATTGAATAAATTATTCCTGAGCTTCTTGATCACGCACATCTCCAGGAATACGGACATCAACCTCAAGAAGTACAAAGATTACAGCAATTCCCTGAGCAACGAGTGTGAGATCTTCATTAAAGGCTGGATGGATAACTCAAAGGATTCAGCGGTCTTTGACAAGTATTACGAGCAATTGCTTGAAGATAACAGTAAGTTGAAGAAGTACCTCAACACTGAGATCCCAAAGTACGATGTGACCGAGTACCTCGAAGCAGAATCCCTTGACATCTTCGATAAAAGTATCATCCGCAAGCTAGTTGATGAACTGGGTAATGACAAAGAGGACTTTGATAACTATCTTGACTGGATAGCCAACAGGAAGACAAAACACTGGTATCCCAAATTTGAGAATCTCTACAGTGCTCTGGAATATGCCGTGAAATTACATCAGTTCGCAAAAGAGTTTGGTGAAGAGAACCTCAGCGACCAGAACTTGAACCGGTTCTTCAGGAACTATACGGAACGTTACTACTTAATGGATCATTACTATCGCAAGTTCTATTATCACTATGACAAAGACAAGCAAAAAGAGAGCCTAAAAACAACAAGAGAAGGCATTGAAAAACTCTACAATAATAGGCTCCTCGATAAACTGCTTACAAGATGGAGTGAACTCATATCCAAGGAAATGGACAGTCGATGGAACATAGAACTCATCGACCGCCAGGATGAGTTCTACAAACTCTACATAAAGAACATCATAAGCCGCAATGACAAGGACAAGATAGCAGTCATCATATCTGATGCAATGCGCTATGAAGTCGCTGCAGAGCTTCAGGAGGTCCTTAACAAGGACACTAGGGGCACAGTTGAGCTAAAGTACATGACCGGCTCCATACCATCATATACCAAATTGGGTATGGCAAGCCTGCTCCCTCATCAGAAACTAGAATATAGAAACCAGAGCGTTTTTGCAGATGGCATCAGCACAGAAGGAATAGCGAACCGGGGCAAGATATTGGAGAAGATGACACCTGACTCTATTGTCATCAATTACGAAGACCTTATGGACATAAAAAGAGATGAAGCCCGTGAAAAATTCAAAGGCATAAGGTTGTTCTACATATACCATGATAAGATCGATGCCAGAGGCGACCACTCGGCATCAGAGCATGACGTATTCGATGCAGCTGAAGATACAATTTCAGATGTAAAAAATATCATTGAAAAACTTACAAATTTCCGGATATTAGACAATCTTATAGTCACAGCAGACCACGGTTTCATTTATCAGAGGGATGAACTGGAGAGTGTCGATAAAGTTGAAACTAACGGCTTTGACAAGGATAAAATAATAGCATCAAGCAAGCGTTTCATTTTAAGCGAAGAGAACATCGATCTCATTAATGTCCATAAGTTCAACATGAACTACGTGGTCAACTCCGAAACTGAAAATGAGATGTTCGCATACGTTCCCCAGGCCGATCTCAGGTTCACGATGCAGGGTCCCAACAAGAATTTCGTACATGGTGGAGCTGCTCCCCAGGAAATTGTAATCCCACTTATTAAGTATAAATATAATCAAACGGCCGATCTTGACAGAAAAGGTATAAAGCACGGCAAAGTAGGTGCAATAATCACCAATCCGAACCGGAAGATAACAAGCAGTCCATTCTCAATAAATATCCTGCAGACAGACAAGGTAACTGAGAAGTTACTCCCAAGAAGGTTCAAGGTCGCTTTATGGGACAGGGACGGTGATGAGTTCAAGGTAAGCGATGAGAAGCTTGTCATTGCCGAAGACACATCCGATGAAGCCTCCGACAGACAGCACAAAGTGACTCTCACATTGACCGGTGATATTGAGAACAAGATATACTATGTAAGACTAATAGATGAAGACCCCACTGAGATCAACAAGGACATCATCGATCCCATGCCCTTTGAAGTTGACCTGTTGATAGTGGATGATTTTTGAAATAATGCATACATTGAGCGGATATCATGCTGACAAATGACACAGACATTGGAACTGACGATAAACTGAACTTATATTTCCAGGGGAGAGTTGTCAGGAAGGACCTGACTAAACTGGTGAAGGTAGGCCACAATGTCCCGGTATACGTTCTGGAATACCTTCTGGGTGCCAACTGTGCCACCGATGATGAAGAATTGATACAGCAGGGTGTCAAGAAGGTCAAAAGCATATTGTCAGACAACTACGTCCGCCCCGATGAAGCAGAGAAGATAAAATCGAAGATCCGGGAAACAGGCTACTACACCATCATCGATAAGGTCTCTGTCAAACTTAACGAAAAAAGGGATATATACGAGGCTCTCTTCTCCAACCTTGGCCTGTCAAAGGTGCAGGTAGACCCGGAATATGTCACAAGATACGATAAACTCCTAGGCGGTGGTATCTGGTGTATAATCAAGATGGAATACAGCGCAGAAATGGTGCCGTCTCCTTTTGTAATTTCAAGCCTGAAACCCATACAGATCCCAAACATTAATATCTCCGAAATTATCGAACAACGCAAGAACTTTACCAAAGATGAATGGATAGATATTCTTCTCAGGTCCGTAGGTATGGAACCAACACAACTGGAAACTCCTGCCAAATGGCATCTGTTAGAGCGCCTTGTACCTCTTGTAGAAAATAACTATAATCTCTGTGAGCTTGGACCTCGCAGCACAGGAAAATCCCACGTCTACAAGGAAATATCCCCCAATTCCATACTAATATCCGGAGGACAGACCACAGTTGCGAACCTGTTCTACAACATGGGCACGCGACAGGTAGGCCTTGTAGGACTCTGGGACGTTGTAGCCTTTGACGAGGTAGCAGGGATCCGCTTCAAGGACAAGGATGGAATCCAGATACTGAAGGACTTCATGGCTTCCGGCTCCTTTGCAAGGGGCAAGGACCAGATCAACGCCAATGCATCCGTTGTATTTGTGGGTAATGTGAACCAGAGCATATCGTCATTACTTAAGACATCTCATCTCTTCTCCCCATTCCCTGAGGCAATGAACAATGACAGTGCATTCTTTGACAGGATACACTACTACTTACCAGGATGGGAAGTTCCAAAGTTCAGGCCGGAACATTTCACTGACAGGTACGGTTTCATCGTTGATTACCTGGCAGAATTCCTAAGAGAGCTGCGGAAACGTTCTTACAGTGATGTAATATTCAAGTACTTCACTGTTGGAAACAACCTGAACCAGAGGGACGTTATTGCGGTCAAAAAAACCTTTTCAGGACTTGCAAAGCTTATCCATCCCGATGAGAATATATCGAAAGAAGATGCTCAGGAAATACTTGAATATGCTCTTGTGGGAAGGCGAAGGGTAAAAGAACAATTGAAAAAGATTGGAGGCATGGAGTTCTTCGATGTGAATTTCTCCTATATCGACAACGATGATATGGAAGAATATTTCATTAGCGTCCCGGAGAGTGGAGGAAACAAAATAATACCACCAGGTCTTACAAAACCCGGACAGGTCTATGCAGTAGCTGCAACGGATTCTGGAAAGATAGGCATCTACAAGACTGAACTTCAGGTTGTATCGGGTTCTGGCAAATACGAAGCATCCGGCCTTAATTCAAACTCAAAAGCAAAGGAATCCGTAAAGACAGCGATCAATTATTTCAAGGCCAACGCCAAGTCCATAAGCCAATCGATCTCCACTAAAGAAACTGACTATTTCATGAGTCTGCAGGATGTCTATGGAGTTGGGATCTCTGATGGTTTATCGCTGGCTGCATTTATCAGTCTGTGTTCAGGAGCATTAGAAAGACCAATACAGGAACAGACAGCCATCATCGGAACTATGACCATAGGTGGCTCTATATTGAATATAGATAATCTCTCTGAACTTCTACAAGTCTCCCTCGATGCCGGAGCCAAGAAAGTGTTGATTCCTGCATCAGCTACATCAAAACTTGGAACTGTGCCAGCTGACCTGTTGAGCAAGTTCCAGCTTGCATTTTATGCTGATCCAATTGATGCTGTTCACAAGGCATTGTTTTTTGGATAAGCTTATTCAGAGTTCACATAATTTGCGATAATAGGACAATGACATATGAACTTTTTTAACAAACATTCGGCCATATCGATCAACTGATACTTTCAATGGTATATTTATACAATAAGAAATCCATTCTATTCATGCAAGAACTCCTCAACCTCCTGCAAAATTCAAAATACTGCGTGATCCTCACAGGTGCAGGAATATCCACCCTCTCAGGCATCCCGGATTTCAGGGGAAAGGATGGCATATACAACAAGTTCGATGCAGACCTTATTTTTTCACTAGAATACTTCAACAAGGACCCGTCTTATTTTTACACGCATTCCAGGGAACTGATATACGAGCTTGACAAAAAGGAACCGAACATCATTCACAAAGCTCTTTCAGAACTTGAGAAGAGAGGGATCGTCAAGGCGGTCATCACACAGAACATCGACATGCTACACCAGCGAGCAGGATCAGTTAACGTTATTGAGGTTCACGGTTCATCACGGAACCACACCTGCCTTGCATGCGGAAAGAAATATTCCTTTGAATACGTTGCAGATCTTGTTAAGAATGAAGAGATTCCCATGTGCAATGAGTGTGGGGGTCTCATCAAACCGGATGTGATCTTCTATGGGGAGATGCTTGAGCATGAAGTGATCCAAAAAGCCATTGACGAAAGCTCAAAGGCCGACCTGATAATCGTGCTGGGGTCTTCGCTGGTGGTCCAGCCGGCTGCTTCGCTTCCGTTGTACACCCTTGATAACGGCGGGGATCTTGTAATAGTGAATAACATGCCAACTCCCCTGGATAACCCTGCAAAGAATAAGTACGATGATCTTGTGGAGGTTGTCAATTATCTGGCTGAAAAAATGAATCTTGATGTTTCAGAACATATATAAACAAATAAAACTTAAATGCCCGATAAATATATTGAACAAAAACGATGAATATGAAACTGATACCGGAACATATAATCCAGGCTGAACCTCAGGCACATGGTCAGTTGCTACTATCCCTTTCTTTCATGTTCATGTTCCTGCTGTTCCCATTCGTCAGCTGGGAGATCCTTATCGGCCTGTTCTTCTTTTTACTTTTATCCCTGAGATTTCTTGAGGACAGACCTGGCACACTGAGAATTTTCGAGCCAATGTTGAAGATAAGATCACCACAGTATCTGGTAGTCTCGATCTTTATTCTGCTTCTGGTAAGCTTTGTGCTGAACTTGTTCTCTGCTACCTATCCGCTCTTTGTGATAGGACAGACGATTACCATATCGACCATGGGCTTAGGTGTTGCAACTATCGTTCGCTGCCACATGAAGTCAAAGTATGCATCTCTTACAAAGAATAAATATCCTTCAAAAAAATACAAGGGTGACCCGAACAGCCTGAATCTCATACCATCAAGCATCTCAATGCTTATCACAGGAGTTATCGTTGCATCGATCGCTGGTGCATGGATAGTCTACTGGCAGGATCCGGGCATATCCTACAATCTGGTGTTCTTTGTAGCAGTTATAGGTTCAATAACAGCCGCACTTTTCGAATCCATACCTTCCAGGATAGATGAGAATATTTCCATCCCACTTGGTGCAGGAATGGCAATGTGGCTTTTCTTCTCGTTTGGGTATTCCGTGCCCCCGCAACAGATAATATTCGCCCTTCTGTTCGCATTGTTCTTAGGATACCTTGCCTATTATGCAAAGATAGCAGACATATCCGCATCCCTGAGCGCCACCCTGATCGGTGTCCTCATCATCGCATTCAGCAATATCTACTGGTTCGTTTTACTGTTGACATTCTTCATACTTGGAGGCATGTTCACCAAGTACAAGTATAAATTGAAAGAATCACTGGGTATTGCAGAATCAAAGGGTGGTGTGCGCACATATGAGAATGTTTTCAGCAACAGTACAGCCGCCCTTATACTGGCCATCGCATACGGGATCTACCCGCAACATGGCGAACTGATCATCTTTGCCTACCTTGGAACAGTAGCAACAGCTGCAGGAGATACTCTTGCCAGTGAGATAGGTACGACCTCGAACCAGAAGCCAAGGATGATAACGAATTTGAAACCTGTCAGGACCGGCATCGATGGAGGTGTTACCCTGCTTGGTGAACTCTCCTCCATAGGCGGATCGGCTGTAATTGCTATTCTGGCAGTGATGTTCGGCATGGTTGACAATGTTACTGCAGCCCTTGTCATAACAATTGCAGGTGGTTTCTTAGGCACGAATGTTGATAGTCTTCTGGGTGCTACACTCCAGAGTAGAGGATTATTATCAAACAGTGGTGTCAATTTTGTAGCCACCTTCATAGGTGCTATTATATCTGCAGGACTCTATCTGCTGCTTTTCTGACCTTTGCAGATAGTACTACAGAACTAAACTTCAGCAAAACTATATTATCTTCAAAAACAATTTCCTATTATGAAAGTAAATGGCATTGCACGTGAAACGCTGGAGTTCATCCTGAGTGTCAGTAAGTCCATGGCCCCAAAAGAATTCGCCGGACTTTTACAGGTAGAGAACGGCGTGATCGCTGAGGTCCTTATACTTCCAGGTACCGAGTCCAGCGAGCAGAATGCTGTTATCAAGTTATTCATGATGCCAAACGTCTCATCCGTAGGATCGGTACATAGCCACCCCGGACCGAACATAACTCCTTCTAACGCTGACCTCCGACTTTTTGGGAAAACAGGAAGCTATCACATCATTGTAGGTGCCCCTTATGATGAGAACAGCTGGCAATGCTATAATGGTGATGGGGAACCTATTGAACTTCCGGTACTTGATGTTGAACTTAAAGAACCGGACTTCATCTGATGCTGCAATATTACGTGATATTATTAAGGTTTAAAATTACTCATCCTGCAGCTTTTTGTGGATGAAACCACCCAGCCAGAAACCTACCATTCCAATGCTAAAGGCTATTGGTATAAGGATAAGCACCTTAAACCCAAGTGGAACCATCAATGGGAGTGCCACTGCTACGGAAGCCAGAACGAAAAAAATGTAGCCTGCATACTGTGCCTGTCTTCTGGAAATATCGCTCATTGACATAATAGTCGTCTTCTAATATACTGATAGTACTTAAATGAAACAGATACTATCGATCTTTATTCGTTAAAACTTATTAAAAAATATAGATTGGGATCAAAAAATTAATTAAAGCAGAATTATGCCCTGGTGATCTGGTTCTCAACAGGTATTGTAAAAGTGAACTTACTGCCTTTTCCAACTTCGCTTTCAACCCAGACCTTGCCACCATGCATCTCAACATAATTTTTCACAAGAGCAAGACCAAGCCCTGTGCCATCATATTCCCTTGAGTTTGATGAATCCACCTGACTGAAAGGATTGAAAAGTTTACCCTGGTCGTTTTGTGCGATACCTAAACCGGTGTCTTCTACAAAAACTGAAATCAGCTCATTAGATGTGTTCACCCCTATTGTCACAGACCCTCCCTGATCGGTGAACTTAATAGCGTTACTTACAAGGTTATAGAGAATCTGCTTGAACTTCAATGCGTCCGCCACTATAAGGGGGTTCCCTATATTTATGTTGCATTTCAGGTCAATGTCCTTCTTCTTTGCAAGAGGCATCATTGTCGCTTTTATTCCATTGATGGCATCGAGGATAACAAACTTTTCAGGGAAAAGCTCCATCTTACCAGCTTCGATCTTTGAAAGATCAAGAAGATCATTAATTATTCTCAAAAGATGTTGCCCATTTACAACAACATTGGACAGATACTTTTTTTGTGTATCGTTCAAGGTACCAAAGTTTTCACTTGACAGTACATCCGAGAATCCGATGATCGAATTGAGAGGAGTTCTCAGTTCATGATTCATATTTGCAATAAATTCGGTCTTGGCCAGATTAGCATCTTCAGCAGCAATTTTCGCATTCATAAGCATATCTTCAGCATTTCTGCGTTCAAGACCAGCCCCTGTGATCTGAGATGCCAGAGAGAGAATGTTGATATCTTCTTCTTCCCACTCCCCTGTATTCAGAACATTGTCCAGACCAAGATAGCCTGTAAGTTCACTATTCGTATAGAGAGGCAAAACTATCAGGGATCTTATACCCTGCATCTCAAGGATCTCTTTTTCTGCAGATGCTTCTTCTGTCAGCGATGAAACGTCTTTGATGTGGATTGCTTCACCATTATGGAGTTTGCCCATCCACCAGGGAAACATCTCGACCGGTAGGTCCTGAAGATTGCCTTTTTGTGGAGAAACGCCTTCCGGACAGTATTCATGAGTATTGCTCATTCTTGTTCCATCATTACTGAACCTGAAAATGTAACTTCTGCTGCATCCACATAGTTCACAGATCTTCTCAAGAGCGACGTTAATAGTCTGATCAATATTTTTAGGAGATATGAACATAGAAGAGATCGATGCCACGGTTTCTTCAATTTCGAGCTTTCGCTTGATAAGCAAGTTTGCCTTTTTGATGTCAGTGATATCCACAAACGAAGCCATCATACAAACCGGTTTCCCGAATTCATTAGATGCCATGTTAGCTGATAAATTTACTAAAAAATCAGTATCATCTTTTTTTCTGGCAAGTAATTCTCCAACCCAACTACCTTCAAAGAATAGTGCATTTTTTACTTCCTCTGCTTTACTTTCATCCTGCCAGAATTCTACAGAGGGTTTCCCAAGAACCTCTTTTTCATCACCATAACCCCATAATTCAAGGAAAGAATGATTAACATAGGTCAGATTCCCTTCAAGATCAGCAAGAGCAATAGCATTGATCGATGAATCGATAGCCTTTTCTTTTACTAAAAGTTCCTCTTTTGTTTCTTTAATTTTTGAAATATCTATAAAGCTCTCGATCAAGTATAGATGGTCGTCCTTCTTGATCTTCTTGACAGTCTTTAGAATCGGAATTGATTCGCCCTTATAGTTTAAAAGCACACATTCCGATCGATCTATATTTTGCCAGGGATGAAAAACAGGACATTGTCCGATCTCAGCAGGGCAGATATACTTGTGACACACGTTACCAATAATATCTTCTTTTGCCAGCCCGATCATCTTAGCAGCTGTTTCGTTCACATCAACTATAACATGATCTTTGTTATCAATGATCACAACACCTGATAATATTGAATCCAAAACAATATCAATGAGTTTTTCTTCTTCGTGTGTCGTATACATCTCTCCCATATTATTAGAGTGCATTATGATGATGAACCTGTTAAGTTATGTTATTACCTGCTATAAACTTTTTTATGATCGGTTATAATAAAATCGTAAAATGATTTCTGTAAATTTGTAGTTATGTTTATGTTAGAATAACTACTATACTAACTATATAGAATTCTTAAAAATTATTTTGAGTGCCTGCTACTTAATGTCATGAGCTCATCCATTGGATCAATATCGAAATAGATATGTACTTTCAGATATGCTTTATTTATATTCTATAGAAGAAAGTGTGAAATATTAATGATATCAGAGCTACTATCAGACATGGTGGACAAATTTACTTGTAAGACAACTTTATCTTAAACTTGGATCTGAAGCAAGAAGGTGTAATATATGGGATTGGGAAACTTTATCAGCAACCTGTTTGGGAAAGAAAAGGCAACTGCAAGCAACGAACCGGCAGTAGAGGAAATAAGTACGAACCTCTACGAGATAAATACAGCTGCATTCGAGAATGAGGTTGTAAACTCCGGTTTACCTGTTGTAGTGGATTGCTTTACAAAGACATGCCCACCATGCAGAAAAATGGCTCCGATATTTGAAAAGGTAGCCGCAGAATATGACGGAAAGATCAAGTTCGTAAAAATGAATCTCAAGAACTCACCTGAGATTGCAAAGCAGTTCAAGATCATAGGCGTACCAACCTTTTTATTCTTCAGGAGTGGGGACATGGTGACGAACGTAGTTGGATTTGTCGAAGAAGATAAGCTGAAAGAGAAACTTGAAAGTCTTTTGGAATGATGTATTAAGAACCCCCGATTCAACGTGAGAATTATGAGCGAACGTAAAACTACAAAAGATGAAGTCCATGCATGGACTTCCAGATACGCAGATAAAGCAGGCTATATGCTTAACCCTGATGAAGAAATGAGGGAGCTTGTTCTGGAAGGAATAGCAAAGAACAAGGACACTCATGGAAAGAACTATTGTCCCTGCAGGATAGTAACGGGCGATGAGATCGAAGACAAAAAGATAATTTGTCCCTGCATATACCATAAGGATGAGATTGAATCCGATGGTTCCTGTCATTGTGACCTGTTCTTCAGAAAGAAAGATGAAGATACAGACGAAGATTAAAATTGAACATATTTATTATCTTTTACGGATATGGGAATATTTATCAGGTGAACCTATGACAAATGCATTGGAGATATATCAGCTTCTCCCAAAAACGAACTGTAAGCAATGTGGGAAAGCCACATGCATGGCTTTTGGAGCTGCTCTTCTTTCAAGAGAAGTTACCATAGATGACTGCCCGCCCCTGAAAGAGGACAAGTTCAAGGAAAACTATGAGAAGCTCTCGCAGATGATAACACCTTCAGGCGAGGCCTCGGAATCCGGGATGATCGTCCATACGGAAAAATGCATCGGATGTGGTAATTGTGTGGTCGCCTGCCCTGTAAATGTTGCAGAAGATCCTTATGGTGCAGGTTCAGGAAAAGCCCCTACAAGTGAAAATGTCATCCTGCGTGTGGAGGATGGTGTTGTGCGCCTCTCCAATGTAAATCAGTGCCGCCGTTTTGGAAAGAACAAGATAATGTGCAACGGCTGCATAGTAACATGTCCGACAAAAGCAATAGAGTTCGTCTGAAGAATGTGGTGAGATAAGTGGAACAGGAATATTACGTTTGTACAGGTTGTGCACTTCTTTGTGATGATATCGAAATAGAAGTAACTGATAACAAACTCTCAAAAGTGAACAACGCCTGCTTAAAAGGTGTGGCCCGCCTCAAAGAGTGTGCTGAACCCGCAGAGTGTAAAGTTGATGGAAGCAATGTCAACATAGATGACGCTATAAAAGAAGCAGCAAGCATACTTAAAAATGCTACCAATCCCCTGATATTCGGCATGGGCAATTCCACCACCGGTGCCCAGAAAAAAGCTATAGAGCTTGCAAAGAGGACAACTGCATACATTGACGATACATCTTCATTCTGCCAGGGACCTGTTATTGAGGCTATCCTTGGGGAGAGGATCAGGACATGCACACTGGATGAAGTGAAAGACTATGCTGATGTTATAGTCTATTGGGGTGCAGACCCTTCGAACTCACATCCACGTCATCTTTCAAAATACACATACTTCCCTCGCGGAAAAGAAAGGCAACGTGGCTGGGAAGAGGACAGGACCGCTATCTGCATCGATGTGAGAAAATCGGACACTGCTATCATATGCGGGGATAAGTTCTACCAGATACCTCCACAGGCAGATGAAGAACTTATTGATGCATTCGTCAGTGCATTGTCAGGGAAAGTCCCAAAAGTATCCTTTGGAATGGGACCAAAAAAGATACTGGAACTTGCAAACCTATTAAAGAAAGCAAAGTTCGGCGTTATCTGTGTAGGTCTTGGGTTGATCTATTCCCTTTCTGACATTGAACCTCTTGTCAAGTTGATGAACAAGCTCAACGATGTTTCTAATTTCCACCTCATACCAATGGTGGGCCAGTACAACATGCGTGGATTTGACCATAACCTGCATGAAGAAACGGGATACGTCAATCGTGCACGATTCCGGGAAAGTGGTGTTGAACATGGTCCGCAATGCTCAATTGTTGAATTACTGAGAACAAAAAGTGTGGATGCAGTCCTTGTAATAGGATCTGATCCAATGTCTAGCCTGCCTGGAAGTATTGCTAAAGAACTTCTTGACATCCCTGTGATAACAATAGACCCCTGCATGACAATGACATCCAAAAAAGCAAAGGTAGCAATAGCTTCTGTTACCAGTGGTGCTGAATGTGGAGGCACTGCTATAAGAATGGACGGTGTTGAGGTCGAGTTCAAGCCAATGATACCTACTGACAATTTGAGCGATGAAGAGATACTTAGCCGCATCATGGAGGCATTATAATGGGATTTGGCCAATTTCTTGCAGCTCCTGAATATGATCTCAAGATCATAACCTACAGGGATATATTCCAGAACACTGCCCTTGAGTCCTCAAGAGGCGGAGAGGAATACCTCAACCGTTCAGCAGTCATAAAGATAGATGTAAATGACATGAAGAAGATGGGATTCAAGGAGAAAAGTAACGTTATCCTGAAGAACAGCTTTGCAAGGATCGTGATTTCTGTTCAGCTATCCGAATATGAGGAAGCTCATGAAGGTATTGCCTACATGACCAACAGCCCATGGTCAAATGCACTTGTGTCCGCTGACGACGGTACAGGAGTACCAAAGTTCAAGATGATAACTGCAACGATCTCTGATGCAAAGGACGAGAAGATAACCACTTATGATATTTGATATCGAGACCTGATATCCAATGTTTGTCAGTTTTTTGTCATTAGTTTCGCAAGTAGTCGTTAAGGCTCGTCAAAAAATATTTTGCCGAAAGGATCAGACCAGATCTTTCGGCTGCTTCTTTTCAGGAAGCACTGGTAAAGGCATTGTGTTTACAAGTATCGGGCTTTCTACTTCCTTGGCACGCTCAAGCAAAAGCTCCTTTCCTTTCTGAGTAAGTGCAAATAAAGGCACAGCAGTGCCTACCTGTGCCAGAGGTCTTATTGCATCCCTTATGTTCTTTGAAGCACAGGAAGTGACAATGTCGAGATGCTTGATGATCTCAAGAGCTTCTTCCTTGCCAAGACCTGTTGTATGCGCACCGATTATCATAAGCTCAAGGTCATTCTCTTCCTCGATCTCACGAAGGGTCCTTGCAGTATCAGGGTCGACCACAGTAACTGCAATCCTCTTGAAGCCAAGATCACTGGCTTTCAGAACACCGCCTACAGGGTCAATCGCTGCACTTGAAGGATCGAGCACGATGCCACCCCTGTCCTCGATACCGTTGATCACCTTGTCAATGGGTTCGGTCTCTACGAGACCAGATATCCTTGCACCCATTCCCTGAACAAGAGCTGGATTATTGCTAATTACAGTTCCGGCTCCATCGCACACGGTTATTGTAGTATCCAGCAGGTCACGGTTCAGGCCGGTCATCATCACTTCAGAAGCGCCAAACCCCACAAAAACATCCATCTCAAGTTTACGATCTTCAGTAAAAAGACCGAAATCCTTTATGCGAAACTCCATGTTCTCCTTTACAGCCTCGCAGGTGATCTCTTTGATACCTCTTGCTTTTTCAAAAAGAGGGCACCATTGAAGCTGTGGCTCTCCAACTTCGACAACCTTTCCGTCCTCGACCACAACCCTCGTTTTTCCAAGGATCTCCATAACGTGTGGCATATTTGAACCTCTAAAAGAATATGAAGGGTTTAGATAGCTTCCCTTCTGTCAAAGACCCTCTTGGCCTTACCTGTGCTTCTGGGAATCGTACCCTTTTCCACAAGTTCCACATTGGCCCTGATGTTCAGGACGCTTTTGAGTTCGCCTTCTACAACCTTTCTGACTTTTGCAAGATCCTGTATATCGTCGGTGAAAGCATCTTCATCAAGTTCGACCTTTACAGTGATCTCATCCAGTTTCTTCTTATTCCTGTCAAGATAGATCTCGAACTGGTCAGTGATCTTCTCGATCCTGACAATTACGTTTTCGATCTGGGATGGGAATACATTAATGCCCCTTACAATGAGCATATCATCCGCTCTTCCAAGGATCCTTGAGATACGGTCAGTGGTACGCCCACAGGCACACTCACTTTTCAGGCGCCTGGCAATATCTCCGGTACGATACCTGATAACAGGGAGTGCTTCTTTTGTAAGGGAAGTGAGCACAATTTCTCCTTTCTCGCCTTCTGCAACCTCTTCACCATTTTCATCAAGGATCTCTACAATGTAGTGATCACTCCAGATGTGAAGACCATCTTGCTCCTGGCATTCAAATCCGATGCCAGGTCCCATCATTTCAGAAAGACCATAGGAATCATATGCCTTAATATTAAAAGCAGATTCAAGTTCCTTTCTTGTACTGGAAGACCATGGTTCTGCACCGAAGCAGCCGACACGTAATGATAATTTGTCAACGATACCCATTTCCCTGACTGTTTCTGCAAGGTAAAGGCCATAAGAAGGAGTACAGTGGATAGCAGTAACACCAAAATCCTCCATCATCTCGATCTGGCGGACTGTATTTCCTGTTCCGCTTGGAACTGCCATGGCACCCAGCCTCTCAATGCCGTAGTGGAAGCCCATACCACCTGTGAAAAGGCCGTAGTTAACAGCATTCTGGAAAGTATCATTTGCATCAAGCCCAACCATTGTGAAGTTACGTGCCATCATGTCTGCCCAGGTGTTGATATCATTGGCAGTATAGCCGACCACAGTAGGCTTGCCGCTTGTACCGGAAGATGCATGGATACGAACAATGTCCTTTTTTGGAACAGCAAAAAGACCGAAAGGATAGTTGTCACGAAGGTCCGTTTTTCGGGTAGTTGGCAGTTTTTTAATGTCATCCACGGACTTGATATCATCAGGAGTTATGCCCAAAGAATCGAACTTCTCCCTGTAGAAAGGAACATTATCATAGACTGCAGCAGCCGTTTTCTTTAAACGTTTAAGTTGCAGTTCCCGAAGTTCATTGTGCTCCATTGTTTCAAATTTTGGCTGCCAGTATTTCATGAGATAATCACCTTTTCAGGTGTCATTGAATTCAATCTTTAAATTATTTCCTATCAGCCCTTCGATAAAAAAGACGGGGACGAAAAAATACTGCTTTTATATCCTTTCTAAAAACCCATTGCAAGTTCATATTTTTGAAATATAATGCCACAAATTATATTTTTGTTTACATAAAATTTATTTGATGAACATATATTGCTACTTCGTGAACATGTATTGTTTTTTAGAGGGGAAATATGAACAAAGTAGATTATATAACAGAAAATGACAGAATATGTAGAGAAACTTTAGGTGCTATAAAGGAACTGTGGAGTGATTTCATATATGGGGGACATCTTTTTGCATTTGGTGCAATCTGTGTTGCATTCATGTGCTCGATCCTGTTCGCTATCCCCGTAACATGGGATTTCCTAGTCATAATATACCTTATGTTCTACATAATCTACCTGTACGATTACTTCAATGGAACAGAAGATGACCAGAAAACAAATTCAACCCGTGCAGATTATTTCCGGAAAAACGATTCAAAGACAATAACCTACATATTATATGGATCCATCATTTCTATAGCCATCATCTACGTGCTATATAGTGACATACAGAACATGCTGATAGGATTCGCGATCCTTACACTAGGAGTAACATACCAGGCATATTTTAAGGGACTGACAAAAAAAATAACGGCATTTAAGAACATTTTTGTCTCGCTGGTCTGGGCCATACTTGTGTACGTCATGTTCATTTACTACTCATATCCAATAACATCAGAAGCCCTGATCATCTCTGCTTTTATATTCCTGAGAATGATCGGGATACAGATCCTTTTTGACATAAGGGACATTGAAGGTGACCAGAAAAAGGGGCTGCGG
The DNA here is from genome assembly GCF_900774285.1 of Methanococcoides sp. NM1. Lineage (NCBI taxonomy): Archaea > Methanobacteriati > Methanobacteriota > Methanomicrobia > Methanosarcinales > Methanosarcinaceae > Methanococcoides > Methanococcoides sp. NM1. Next base: position 131,311 of record NZ_CAAGTW010000004.1, on the reverse strand, counting down.
ACATTACCTGCGATCTACGGATACAGGAAAGGCCTTATGACCCTCATTGCTATCAATTTCATAACGGTCATACTCCTTATTTACGAAACATATATCGGAAGCCTCCCATACACTGCATTGATGATCGTACCGGTAATGTTCTATGCCCAGAACTATCTGGATAAGGTCGACAAGTCAAGAAAAGACCATAAGAGCTACCTCTTTGCAGCCGGAGAGCCGTTTATCTGGTTCATTCTGATCCTTTCAGGTTCAATGTTCTTCCGCATGGTCCCTTACATATCAGAGATCACGAACATCCTGTGAGGAATTAAAGGCCTTAAAGACCTGCTGCATTTGATATAAATATCATTAGAGTTTATTTTTAACTGAAACTAATGAGCTATGAACTCTTTATTGCAGTAAGACATATCAAGTCAAAACGAAGGCAGACGTTATTATCCATCATAGCCATAGCCATAGCGGTTATGGTGCTTTCTGTTTCACAGGCCATCATGGTAGGATTTACAGATGAGCTCTATGACAAGACCATAGACCAGCTACCCCATGTGACCATATCACCGGAAGAGGATGAGGAATACATACACCTCCATAACAATGTCCTGAAAGACATACTCAACATTGAGGGTGTGGTGGCTGCCTCCCCGTACCTGATAGGGACGGCGACCTTTAGTAATGACGAACTGAGCCGGAATGCTATACTGAAAGGGATAGATCCAGCTGAGGAGGACGCTGTTTCCTACCTGTCAGATGATATCGTTGAAGGAGACCTTTTCGGATTGGTGTATTCAAGGAAATCCATTATTCTGGGAGATGAATTTGCAGAAGAGCTCGAAGTTGTACTCGGTGATACTATTGATGTTTCATTCCCAAATGCAAAGACAATATCCCTGAAAGTTGTAGGTATCTATGACACAGGAACCCCATATGACACATCCCTTGCATACACTTCCCTCCAGACCTCACAGGAATTCTTTGATACAACTGATGTGATAAACGGAATGTCACTGAGGATAGAAGATATCCACCAGGACATGGTAATCGCAGAAATGATCAAGCAGAAAGGCTACAATGCACAGGGATGGACCGAGACGAACCCGGAGATACTGAGGACTATGGCAATAGAGACTGCAGAGAACTACATAATCTACGGCCTGTTACTACTGATAGCATCATTTGGTGTTGTGAGCACACTTAATATGATGGTCATGGGAAAGATGAGGGAAATCGGGATCATGATGGCAATGGGAGTTTCCCCTTCAAGCATACGGACGATCTTCCTTCTGGAAAGCGGACTGCTGGGACTGACCGGTGCGATCCTGGGAGCCTCTGCAGGGATCATAATTTCGTCCATGATAGGCGATATAGAGATCGGGGGCATGGGCGACACATATGGCTTTACCTCCATTCCGGTCATAGTAAGGGCTACAGATGTCTTACTTGTAGTTATAGGAGTATTTATACTGAACATTGTGGCCGGACTATATCCTGCCAGAAAAGCAGCAAGTTTTGACCCGGTGTATGCGATATCCAACCGTTAAGATCGATTACTAGCCTATAGTCAGTAGCCTACGATCATTAACACACGATCATTACCCACAATCGTTAACCCATATAGTAAACAGATCACAATCAAAAGATAAGATACATCAAAATCTCAGCCAGCAAGATCAGTCATTCTCAATTGCTTCCACAGGATCTAGTTTTGAAGCACGTCTTGCAGGATAAACTCCTGCAATGAGGTTCAATATAAAAGCAAATCCGGCAGCATAAACGAAATTGATGGCTTCTATTTTCATTGGCATTGTGGTCAGGCCAAGATACATCTCACTTGGCAGCTCAAGTTCATAAGCCCCAATCGCTACAGATGCCAGATATCCTATTATACAGCCCACTACCACACCGGATGCTCCAAGGAAGGCTGATTCAAAAAGGAATATCGAGGTTATGCTTTTTCTGGAAACTCCCATTGCTTTAAGCATACCTATCTCTTTTTTCTTGTCCATCACTACTGTGATAAGGGTATTAGCAATGCCAAAGCCTGCAATCACATAGATAAGAGCATAGAATATCCATACGAACACCTTCTGTGTGTTGAGCAGGTCGAGGATGGCCTTGTTGGCCTCGGTCCAGCTAACCGCATCAGCCCCGATTTCATCCTCAATTAAAATCGCTATATCTTCTGCCTGATAAGGGTCAAGCACTCTGACACCAATAGAGGTCACAACCCCGTTCTTTCGGAAGAGATCCTGCAGGGTCCCAAGCCTTGCATATGCGAGACTTTCATCACTGGCTGTTCCGGTATTGATAATACCGACAACCTTGAATGATCTTGTCGGAGAACCCGGATAAACAGCTTCGACGTTGTCCCCGATACCTACTTCGAGGTTCTCTGCAAGTTCGTCACCAAGGACAATACCATGTCCAGTAAGGGAAAGATCTACAAAACTTCCTGCTACAATGTCGTCGCCTACACGCATCACGCGCTCTTCTGCATGTGGTTCTATACCTTTGAGCAATACGCCTTCTGCATTGTCCTTATATTTCAAAGCCGCCTGACCTGAAAGATAAGGTGACACTGCAACAACCCCCTCTTTCTGTATGATGACATCCATCAGGTAATTATACAAATGGAGATCCTCTTCAGCATCTGACTGTGGGCTGACAACAATATGTGGAGCGTTCTCAATGGTGATCTCGATAAGTTCCTCCTGAACTCCTGAGACCATTGACATGAGGACAACTATAGTAGCAACTGCCAGTGCAACGGCGAGAAGAGAGAATAGAGTATGCCGCCGGCGTGAGTTGATATGACGCATTGCTATGCTTAACTCGAACACAAGAAATCTCCTGATACAGGTACTCTGCCTGCTATGGATATTATATTATTTTCTCCGGCTTAATATTTGTTTGTATTGCTTGTATTTATTTTGAAACTGGGTTACCCACTTCATTTTTAGAATACAGGTCAGAATGAGATTATTTATTAATGGGAGTCAAGCAGACCACATATGAACCGGACATCAGCGGTCATAAGGGCACATATATTTATAGCTTTCAAATATTATTATAATGGGCAGGTGTTTTCGCAGATGAGCTGTGGAGATGACATGAGGGCTGCCCTTATAGAGGTAATCAGATGGATTTTATTGAAAAGCTTAAGGATAAACAAAAAGACCAGAGCGCTAAGAACTGGTTCGACCTTGGTGTGCAAACAAAAAGCCTGGATAAAAAAGTGCAGTACTTCACGAAATGCCTCTTGATAGAGCCGGAAAACGTACAGGCATTGAGACTTCTGGCAGATACACAGGAAGAACTTGGTATGATAGATGCTGCTATGGGAAGTCGTGCAAGGGCAGATGACATCGAAGGCTCATCCAGTATGTTCAGCCAGGAACCCGGAAGCTATACAGAGAACAATGCATTTGGTTCCGATAGCTTTACCTCAGATACCATGGCTGTAGAAGAGGAAGAGAAATTCGTGGAAGAATCCACATTCTCAGCACCTGAAAATAACAGGAATATGGGCTTTGAAACACCTGTAACCGAAACTGACCCGGGCAGCGAAATATCCAATTCAAACAAAGAGAAGTGGGCTATTTTTGAGATAGCAAAGGAAAATGAAGCTAAAAAAGAGGAAGAGAGCTTCAGCACAAGTGCAGCATCATTCTCTCAACAGGAAACGAATGTCGTTGTGGAAGAACTAAACGAAACTGAAGATCAGCCAGCTATTCCAACCACACCAGCCAGTGTCCCGGAAGAGAGTCCTACAAGAGCAAAACCGGAACCAGTTGTTGTTAAAAAGCAGACTGAGCAGAAAGTGGCTACTCCTGTGAGGGAACAGACCACACGCCAGCCAGCTGTACAAGCATCAGGAAGTAAAACTGCAGCAACATCTTCAAATTCAACTGCTGTTCCACAGGCAATGCCACAATGCAGTATTGCAGAGCCGATAGCAATAAAATTACCAATTATGGAGATCATTAAGTTCTGGATAGTAGGTGCCATTGTACTGATCATTGTAGGCATGATCATGAATTCCTTACTTGTATAATGGCCAGAAGAGATTAATTCCCCAAAGATCAATAAGACAGGAAGGTATTCTTGTATTAAACGTAATAGAAAGCAGCGTAACTTTCAAAAAAGAATTACTACCAAAAACGACCAATTCTGTAGAAATTGGTAGTTTATTGTTGATCCTTTAACTTCTTAATAAAAAAGAAGTCTGGTAAAGCAGACCATTAGAAATAATGATCCATCTATTACCAGCGGTTACTTTTTTTTCTTCTGCCTTTATCTCACTTTTTTGCTTTACCATATATCTCACAGATAATAGCCTGAAATTTTCTAGCACAGATATTCACAGGTCACTATCCCCGTAGCAGCTGACCTCCATATAGACCGGATAATGATCTGACACAGCAACTGTCATTTCTTCGGAAAGGCTATATTCAAGATCATACCTGAAAACACCATGCTCCCCGCTAAGGTCAGAAGCATCAGTTAGCACTATCCTGTCGTAAGTATAATCAGTACTTTTAGTGGTAGTATCCCAGCTATCATCGATCAGCCAGAAGTGATCATCGAGATCACTGGAAGAGTCCTCATCAAAGTAATTCCCATCAGCGTTGAAATCACCCATAAGGACAAAATCCACCTCATCAGGATAGGACCGTTTTGCATATTCAAGTACATCATCAAGAGCATTGATCTCCTCGTTAGCCTCATCGGGATCTGTATGGATCACCATAAGGACAGCATCATAATCACCATCTAAAGCTTTGAAAGAGCTGATATATGGCTGCCTGTGGAACGGATCGGTACCTTCAGGCTCAGGATATGTTTCAGGTGTACCTGCAAGTGCAACAGCGGAGGTGTCATAGATATAGGCATATTGCTCCTTACTGGAAGTCCTTCCAAGGCGCTCACTTACAACATAATCGTATTGTGAACCATCACTGTTCACCAGATCCACAAGTGCAGGAAGTGCGGTCTGCGATGAATCCCGGATCTCCTGAATAGCAATGATATCATAGGTGCGAACTATATCTGCAAGTACCATCATGACATCAGGTTTTGATGCCTTAGTAACACCGAATACCTGTATGTTGAAAGCGCCTATGCGAAGATCTTCCATATCAGATGTTGAATCGTCAATTGCAGGTGTTCCTTTACCATCATCCACATCAGAGGGAGTGTTTCCCACAGGTTCGTTCGGTTCGTTAAGTTCGTTAAGTTCGAATCCTATCTCTTCTATAGCGCCTGATGCCTCTGCTGCAGCCGTAGAGATCTCATCCACAGACCCTGCAAGGTCTTCCGTGGAACTCGTGCAACCGGACGATATCAGGAATATTGATAATAATAAAATTAGGATTGTCTTTTGTAACATCTCTATACCCCCTTTTAGAAATATAGATTTTTGTTTTAATATTATATTAAAGTTATTAAATAATCAGAAAAGGGTTGATGACCTTGAGAAAACCTGTGAAAATGTGATGACAATTACAAGCTTTCCGGATATTCAGGACATCCCGGACAAGTATAAAAAAGCAGGTGGAATGAGGTGATTCTTCATATTCCACCCTAATAGTTTTACATTAAATATACATCAAAAATCCAACATTATAATGATCCTTGAATTATCTGATGAAAGATCACTTTTCACCCTCTCCAAGGGATTTCAGGTAACCAAGAGCTTCCTGTGTCCTCTGGAATATGATGACATCTTTCTCCTGTATCATTTCATTAAGAGCCGCATCAGAGTTGATAACAGTCATTACTTCCGGCTGAACACTTGTCAGATAGACCATTTCCCCCATCTTCTTGCGGGTCATAATAAAGCTCTTCAACCTTTCAATACCCGTAGTATCTACAAAAGGAACATAACGCATTCTGATCACGATATGCTGCTTACTCATCTTTATCTGTTCATCGACCTTGTGCTCGAATACGTTCATTGCACCAAAGAAGAACGGACCGTTTATTGTGTAGACTGCTACGTTATCATGGAGATAGGGATCGGAAAGGATCGTAGCATTGATTCCTTCTGAAGGGCCGTAGTTCTCCATGGTCTGAATATCAATTATATTTGTCAGCCGTATGAACAACAGGATCATGGAAAGGAACATTCCTGCCTGAATGGCAAATACAAGGTCGGTCAGCACGGTCAGTGCAAAGGTCGAGATCAGGACCAAAGTATCCATTTTACTGATCCTCATCGTAGTTTTTATCTCTTCGATGTTGATCATTTTTATGGAAACCAATATCAGAATACCTGCAAGATATGCCTTTGGTATGTACCTTGCAATTGGTCCGAAGAATATGAGTATTGTGAATAATATCAGAGAGTGTACTATTCCGGACATACGTGTTCTGGCACCTTCCCTGATATTCACCGCACTTCTGGCAATTGCTGCTGTTGCGGGGATACCTGCAAAGAAAGGAAGAAGCACGTTTGCAATGCCCTGGCCGATGAGTTCTCTGTTACTGTTATGCTTTGTATTCGTCATTGCATCACAAACTACAGCACAAAGAAGCGATTCAATGGCTCCCAGTAAAGCTATCGTGAAGGCGGCAGGCAGAACTGCGTATAGGAGCTCAAGATCGAACTCCAGCATGTGAAACTGCGGAATATTTCCAGGAATGTCGCCTACTATGGGAACCTCAAGATGGAGGTAATACGTAAGAACGACAGAAATAATCAATGTTACGATCGATGCCGGGACGTTGTTCAGGTATCTTGATCCGGATAGTATCCTCGGAAGCAATAACATCAGCACAATGGTACCGGCAAAGATGAGGACAGCTGTAATGTTTGCCACCCCAATACCTGCGAATATATCATAGAGGGTTTCCCATACATGTTCACGGGCAGGCAGCACAAGACCAATAGAGTTGGATAACTGGCCTATCAATATCAGTACACCGATACCACTTGTAAATCCGGAGATTACGGGCAATGGGATATATTTTACCACTTTACCCAGATTCATTATGCCGAACAGTATCTGGAAGATACCTGCTAATAATCCTGCAAGCAATAACCCTTCTACACCATGAGTATTGACCGTTGAGAGGATGATAACGGTCATAGCACCTGTTGGCCCCGATATAGAGTATCGCGAACCTCCAAAAGAGGATACAAGAACACCTGCAATTATTGCAGTATAAAGTCCCATTACAGGTTCTACCCCGGATGCCAGCGCAAATGCAATTGCAAGTGGAAGCGCTACGACCGCAGTTATGAAACCTGCTTTAAGATCGCTCAAGAATGATTCTTCAAAGTATGTTTTTATTTTTATTTTATGTTCAGTTGTCATTAGATCAAGTCTTTAAATCTATTCATTTTTTGATTTATGAAGCACGAGATCGAAAGATGGTAACATCGCCATAGAAATAACATAGAATGTATGAAGGGGACCTGTGGCTATTTAAGATCCGGATCAAATAAATCAGGTTATTGATGCGATAATTACCACGGGCTCCATTTATCGGATGCTTTTTTTACTTTCAACATATCCGATTGATGACGCTAAAGATACTATTAAAGTAAATACTTTTGGGTTGATGCGGATTTTCGAGAAGTGAAATTAGCAGGTTATAGTAAATAAGGAATATATTGACAAGGAGCTCATGAGACTTTCCATGATAGCCGAACTTGATGCTATCAACCTTTATGAACAAATGGCTTCCCTAACCGACGATGACGAGCTCAGAGCGATACTTCTTGATGTCGCAAGAGAAGAAATGATCCATGTGGCCATGTTTCAGACAGCACTGATGGAAGTGGATGATGAATACCTGAAGGTGCTTGCCGAATACTCCCTTGCAAGGAGCTGATCTTTATCCTTAAGTATCGGTGGAAGAAGTTCGAAGGATATCATATCATCTTGAGATCTCGATGAACTTTTATTCCATCCAATTCTTCATTTCTGTTCTTTTTTCTTCTTTTCCCAAAATGCTTTAATTACTTGCGATCCTTCCTCTCAAAAGATGCCCAAAAATAATATACTCTCCGTACTGAAGTACGTTTCACGCATGAAAAAAGAGTTCATGCTATCGGAGATAAAGGACTACATAGAAGAAGAGATGTCGACACAGGACATCTATAAAGCCGTATCACCATTCTTATTCGATCTTAAGATCAATGCAACTCCCCAGGATGAAGATTTCAGGATGACCCGCGCTCTCAGTAAGGAAAAGCTGGAGCTTACAGTTGAGGAGCAGGGAAGAACCAGGTCATTCTTCAGGTCTCCTGTTGTATCACAACAACTCCAGAAGACCATTGAGCAGTACATCAAATATAAGACGACAAAGGACTGGGATGACCCTCTGGTTCTGGAAAAAATAAGAAAAGCGGTAGTAGCCCAGAAGAATTCCTACTGGAAATCTGGGAAGTCCAGGAATATCTCTTATGAGAAAGGCTATAGCATCCTTGCCTATCTTGCTTATCAGTTTCCGGTCTATTTCGTACAGTTCGAACATATCCTCTACAGCATGGCACTTGAGGGCATGTTGAAGACCAGGATGAAGATCCTTGACATAGGCACCGGTCCGGGTACAGTCCCGCTTTCTATTATTGACTTCTACAAGCGACTTGACGTGGCAGAAGCAGCTATCCATAGCGTTGAACTCTACGATGAGAACATCGGGGCATATGATTCCATCGTACCGGAATATGCAAAGAACAAAGCAAGGGTATCCGTGGAAAAACCCATTAAGGCTAATATCGTGGACCTTAAGCCCGAGGATATTCCTGACAAGATCGACCTAATGGTATTTTCCAATGTTCTCAATGAGATCCGGGAGCTTACAATTGAGCAGAAGGCAGAGCTTGTTAAAAAACTGTCCGAGAAGCTCACAGACGATGGCAACATTCTTCTTATCGAACCTGCAGATAGGGTAAATTCAACCGAGTTCAGGAAGCTGACCCTTGCTCTTAAGCATCTTGGTCTTGGGATATATAGTCCATGTTCCTTTATCTGGTGCAGAGGCTGTAATCCCGACGAGTGCTGGAGCTTTGAGCAGAAAGAGGATATCAAGCCACCTCTCCTTATGTCAAAACTTGCGGAATGCGAGGAGCCTTTCAGGTATCTTAACACTGATATCAAATATTCATATGCTATAATGAGAAAGGACAATTTGTCAAAAGTAAGCTACAAGGTACCACTAAAAGCGAAATTTGCCAGATTGTCAGATATGAAAAAGTATGTTGGCAAGCGCATCAATGTTGTTTGTTCCCTTATGTCAGGAGATCTTGGTGATAATAAATACTCCGTCTATAAGGTATGTGATGGAACTTCAAAAAAACAGGTATATGCTGTATTACCTTCGCATAATGTTGTTTATGAAAATGCGCTTCTCAAAGAGGAAAGTTATGGAAATGTTCTTGAGCTGCATAACGTTCTTGTTAAATACAACGAAGCTAAAGATGCATACAATCTTCTTTTGAGCAAACAAAGTATTGTTAAAAAGGTGGAGTAATATTTCCACCAGTTTTTTCTATTCTTCTCTTCATTTTCAGTTTTGTCTTTTTTCTGATCGTTTCTCTTTTTGACAAAATATTATCGGGAATTTTATATTTTATATTTTAAATTTTTATGCCATTCTAATGCTAATAAAAGTAAACTTAAATAACATTGAATTATAACAATATACATTGATTTGTGTTTTTTAATAAACTACAATTCATTTTATGGGGGGTTAATCGTATTTCATACGAAGATACAATGGACAAGGTAATTGTGGAGCTAGATTCCACAAAAGGCATTGAGCAAATATTATTTCTTAATGCTGTAGACCGAATGAATATTATTAAACTTGAAAAGAAGGACGAAAAGGTCAAATCAGTTCTTTTCGGTAAAAAGAAGAACCTGGGGGTAAAACAGGTCCTTGATTGTGATGTGATGATAGCGTTCATGACGAATAAATACTTTGAATGGCCAGCAAACAATATCAAGCTGATGCATGGTGATCAGATCATAGGTGGGGACGTAACTGATCCTGTCAAGCTTCAGGAGTATCAGGAACATTCAGGTTACTGTGTTCTTGGAAACATCGTAATAGCACTTGATAAATTTGTAAAAATAAGATCCTGTGCTGATTCTGTCTGTATGGTCGTCAATCCAAAACCATTTCCTTACATAGAACATATTCCCGGGATCTCCGATGCTCTTATGGCTTCACCTTCCATGTTTGCGGATGAATACATAAGATCAAGAGCACAGATTCGCGACAAAAAGTATTGCGTTGGTTCTTTCCTTCTGGGATTTAATATCAAAAACCACATCTGTGCAACCCAGACCGAGTGTGCTTCTGCTAAGAGTATTGTTTATTGATCAATAGCTGATAAAAGGGTGGATGGGTGTGATTTAACTTCCTTTTACATCCATTATCCTTATTTTCTGCTATCTTCTTCCGTTAATAGAAGCCATCAATTTCGTTTATGCTGCCGGGTTTGCTTTTATCCTGAACCTCATTGCAGGAGTCTATCCTGCAAGACGTGCTTCGAAACTAGATCCTGTGGCCTGACCACAATGCCAATGAATTTTCTCCGTCAAGTAATTAATTACTATTACGCTTTATTCTTCATTTGGTACAACTATACGAAATCCATTCAATTCTTCTACAGTTGCAGAAACACCGTATACCTGTTCAATAGTCTCAGACACAACTATCTCGTGTCCCCCATGAGCGAAGATATTTCCATCCTTCAGAAAAATATACCTGTCAGCGAATCGGAGTGCAAGATTAATGTCATGCATTGTTATGACGGCAGACACTCTGTTATCTTTCACAACCTGCCTGATAGTACGCAGTATCTCCAGCTGTTTCTTAAGGTCAAGACTGCTGGTCGGCTCGTCAAGAAGCAACAGCTTTGGTTCCTGAACGAGTGCTCTTGCTATTGCAACCCTTTGAAGTTCTCCGCCACTCATTTCATTGATGTACCTGAGTGCAAGTTTATCAAGTCCCAGCTTCATAATGATGGACTCGACGATCTTGTGATCTTTTTCTTTAATGTTCCAGCCAATATGCGGTTTCCTTCCAAGCAGGATGGCATCATAGGCAGTTAGCTTTCCGGCTTCAGAACGTTGTGGAACATAACCGATTCTCTTTGCGACCTCATGCTTTTCAAGAGAAAGGACCTCCTCACCATCAACAAAAATAGTTCCTGTGGCAGGCGGATGTATGGTGTTGATGCATCTGAGAAGTGTCGATTTTCCAACACCGTTGGGACCAAGGATAGCAAGGACCTCTCCGGGTTTTAGACCGAAGTTGATCTGTTCGAGTACTTTTCTGGTCTTATAGTTAAACCCAAGCCCTTCTACGTTCAACATTAGTGCTGATACCCCCTGATAAGCAAGTAAAGGAATAGCGGAGCACCCATAAAAGCGGTCAGTATAGCTACCGGGAGTTCGTGGGGTGCGAGCATAAGACGTGCAGCGGTGTCTGCACTAAGTAACAGCAGGCCACCTGTAAGGCAGGATGCCGGCAGGAGGAATCTTTGTTCATCACCTACGAACTTGCGTGCAATATGCGGACAGGCCAGCCCGACAAAACCGATCACACCCAGGAACGCCACGACAAAAGCGGTCATAAGGGATGCTACCAGCATGCCCCAAAGACGAACTTTTTCGACATTAACACCAAGCCCTTTAGCTGTTTCATCTCCTGCGTCTATCGCATTGTAGTTCCAGCGGTTGAGCAGGAAATAGACCATTGAAGGTATCGTTACGGCTGTTAGTATTCCAAGATCTCCCCAATCGGCCCGACCAACGTCCCCGAAGGTCCAGAAAACGACCGCTGCAAGCTGAACATCATCTGCAAAATACTGAAGGAACATTGTACCTGCAGTAAAAAGTGATGCCAGTGCAACTCCTGTGAGAATCATAACTTCCGGGGAAGCACTCCTGTATCTTGCGATAGCTATCAGGATGAATGTAGCTATCATAGAGAAACAGAAAGCAACCGCCGTTGTCATATAGGGGTTGTTAAGCATGACCGCATCTGCTCCTGTGCTTCGCATACTGCCGCTGCCAAGAACGATCACTGAGAATGCTGCACCGAATGCAGCAGCATGTGATATTCCCAGTGTGTAAGGCGATCCAAGCGGGTTTCGCAGGATGGACTGGAGTGCTACACCTGCAACCGATAGTCCTATGCCTGAAACGATGGCTGTCAGTGCTCTAGGAAGGCGTATATTCCATATGATGGTGGAAACATTTCCAACATCGTAGCCGAACAGTGCAGCCATAACATCTGTGAAAGAAATATTTGCAGCACCTACGGCTATGGAATAGATGAGTAACAGGAACAGAAGGATCGATGAGATGATCATGAAGGAGATCTTCTTTCTGATGTAACCTGTATAGGCCAAAGGAAGTGTATCTTCCTTTAGCTCATCCATTTTACCTTCTATAAATTCCATATTTTCCTCCGATATTCTTCAGGCTCAATTCGATCTTTATTCATCAAGTTCGATCTGGCCGAATCCGGCACTGAATCCGGATCTCAGGTTTTCATAAGCTGGTTCCCCAAGGAGGAATACATAGATCTCATCTGCCTTGTCGGAAGGTTCGATGTCCTGGAACCTTTCAGGATAGATAACTTCTCCTGAGTAGTAAGCTGCAGCAAGGACTGAACCATGGTTTGTGGTGTACCAGTTGTAAGGTAGTACTCCATAGACGTTCCCGTTCTTTACAGCTGTCAAGGATGTATAGGCAGGATCAGTTTTCAGCTCATCTACTGCTGAAGGTGTCGTCTGGTATGTTGAAAGGTCAACAAAAATGATCTCCGGATCCCATTCAATGATAGCTTCCTTTGACACATCAGCATGTTCGGTCCCAAGTGAAGCTGCTAGATTCTTTGCATTGATCAGGGCAAATGGCGGGTAAGAGGGTTCTGTTGACTGGAATCCGTGTGGACCTCGGTATGCTATACCGCCAACATAGACCGATATCTTTTCGTCTTCAGGAATATCTGATGTCCGGGACTCGAGGTCTTCAATGGTCATATCGAAAAACCCAATAACCTCTTCAGCTCTCTCTTCCTTCCCCATTACTTCTGCCATGATACGCAGTGACAGGTACATATCATTGCGATAGGCCCCAAGGTCTCCATAATTAAGAGCTACAACAGGGATCCCTGTCTTTGCCTGGAGTTTATCTGCATCATCAGCTGACTGGACGTATGTCCAGAAAATCACATCCGGATCAACAGTAACGATCTTTTCTGGGTCAGTATTACCCCTGTATTCACCGATCAGGGGCATATCCTGGAACTGAGGATTGGCAATAGCATAGGGTCTTCTATTCTCATCTTTTCTCAATTCAATGTCTTCCACACCAACAACTGCATCCTGTGCATTAAGATAGCAAATATATCTTAATGCCCCTGGTCCCTGACAGACGATCCTTTCAGGATTAACGGGAACCGTTACTTCCCTGCCAAGTCCATCGGTAATGGTCTGCACTTCTATATTGTCTTCTGTTGACTGCCCGGAACTCGAAAGGCAACCTGCACCGATGCAGGACAGTATCAGTACGAGGATAATTAGTATTCCACTATATGTTTTTATTTTCATTTTGTTAACACCACTGATATGATGTTACAAATGATCTTCATGCACAGAACCCGAAGTTTTAGGTTTATTCCCCGGTATGGTTAAGTTTTTTCTTCTTTTAAGGTTCTATTGGCATGATCATCTGTAACAATCTAATGCTATGTTATAATCTATTTAACTTATCTATTAATACTAATTTTAATTTTTGTAATAATAAATAGCATACAACTTAAACTTTATGTTAATAGTGTTAACAAAGAAAAATTTATTAAATGAAGAGGTCCTTAACTCTATTAATCCAAAGAGCATTACTCAATCGCATACTTTTTAAAATACTATGCCTTTTACTAATTAATGGACCTTATCGGGTATTTTATCTATTCTTTTATCACTTTATTTATTATTGTAAGCCCTATTACCGGAGTAATTACTTTTATAACGCTGACCAATGGCCTCACTCTAGATGCAAAGAACGTGATCGCAAAGAAATCTGTTTTGTTGGCATTTGTTATTGCCATATTCTTCATTTTCACGGGAAACATTATTCTTGATATTCTTGGGATCAGTCTTGATTCACTGAAAGTTGCAGGTGGACTGTTACTTTTCACGATAGCTTTTGATATGATGCAGGCCAAGATTTCAAGAGAAAGCATTACTGATAAAGAGATAGATGCATCCGCGGATCGTGAAGATATCTGGATCTTCCCCATCGCAATGCCTATTCTAACAGGTCCTGCTACCATTACAACCGTTATAATTCTTACAGAAACTGCTGAAGTGGTTCAGCAAAAGTTTCTGATAATACTCGCAACAGTACTGACCTATTCAATAGCCATGGTAACATTTCTCTTTTCGAGGAGAATACACAAAAAAATGGGATATAATGGAATGCTGGTACTTACCAGGTTATTCGGTCTGTTCTTGGGTGCGATCTCAGTAACTATGATTGCCAGTGGTATCTGGGGAATTTATCTGGGCATGATCGCATTGCCAACTTGAATCCAGTTTTAATATTTCTTCAGATCCATTTTAGCTTTCTGAAATAAGCAAGCATCACAAGAGCTACAGTTATCATTAGTGCCCAGATCACAGGATATCCCAAATGCCATTTCAGCTCTGGCATATATTCAAAGTTCATTCCATATATTCCTGCAATAAAAGTGAGGGGAATAAAGATAGTCGCTATGATAGTAAGTACTTTCATTATCTCGTTCATTTTGTTGCTTGCAGTCGAAAGGTAAAGGTCGAGCATCGTGGAGAGGATGTCCCTGTATGATTCAATTGTATCCATTACCTGAATTATATGATCATAGACGTCTTTTAGGAAAATTGATGTTGACTCTTTGATAAAAAATGACTCTTCCCTTTGTAAACTGCTAACAACTTCCCTTAAAGGCCAGATGAATTTTCTTAAAAAGATCAGTTCTTTCTTTAGGTGATGGATGTCCTCAAGCGTTTTTGGTGTAGGTTTATCTAATAGCTCGTCATCAAGTGCGTCGATATTTTCACCTATTTTTTCAAGCATAACAAAATAGTTGTCAACTATAGAATCCAGAAGTGCATAAGCCAAATAATCAGGACCTTGTTTTCGAATACGGCCCTTTGAGGACCTTAATCGATCTCTTACCGGATCGAAAGTATCCTCGATAACTTCCTGATACGAAATAACAAAATTAGAGCCGAGGATAATACTTACCTGTTCAGCTATAAGTTCTTCTTTGTCCTTATCATATTGTAGCATCTTCAGAACTATATAGATATAGGAATCGAAGAATTCTACTTTAGGTCGTTGATCAGTATGGACGATGTCTTCAAGTACAAGGGAGTGTATTCCAAAATGAATACCTATCTTTTCGATCAGGTCGACCTGATGTACTCCGTGAATATTGATCCAGGAAACGTTTTCACTATCCTTAAATGGATATACTTCCTCGATATTTTCTGCTACCAGTTCCTGGAAATTATCTGCATTATAATCAATAACAGTTATTTTGGGCTCTGTTAGCTGCTTTTTCCCAATATGAATCAATGTTCCGGGAGCAACACCTGCTTTTCTGGAACCCACATGAACTATTTTACCCATAATATCCCTTTGATATCATTTATTCTTTTAATATTATTTATCCCTGTTCTCAGCTATTGCTGTTGTTGTCGGTCTGATCGCAGGTGTCTATCCTGTGAATAAAGCTTCAAAGCTTGATCCTGTGGAGTCCTTGAGAAAGAGCTGAACCTTTTACCTTTTTAGTGCATCCCGCTACTTAAGTTAAGCCCGATTACACCTATGATGATAAGGGCAATAGACCCTACTTTAAGGGCAGTCAGTGTTTCATCAAAGTAGAAGATGCCGATCGCAGTAATGCTCAATGTACCGATCCCTGACCAGATAGCATATGCAAGGCTGACCTCAAGTCTTTTGAGGGCTAATGTGAAGAGAGTGAAACTTATTCCATAGAACACAAAGATCAGTATAGAAGGAAGCGTTTTGGTAAAACCTTCTGATAGTTTCATGCAGGTAGTTCCCATGACTTCGAAAAGTATGGCTGCAAAAAGAAATACATAACTCAAGTAAGATCACTCTCCTTATCTGTCAGAACCTTTTCTCTTCTAATAAGAGAACAATATAGCTTTTAAATCTGATGTTAGATGAAGTTTCATTTTAGTTTCATTTTTAGATGTTATGAAGCTTACCTTTTGGAAATATAATTGATTTAGTTAGTTTTTTGTATCTGGATACCTTAAATAAATATGAGGTACTAAAAATGGCTAAAACATCACTTTCTGCAGGCGAAAAAGCCCCACAGCTTTGTCTTCCGGATCCTGAAGGCAATGATGTATCTTTAGAGGATCTTAAAGGAAAATGGGTAGTTCTTTATTTCTATCCCTGATATAGCCTAAAGGTTTGTATTGTTTCCATAACCTATACTAAAAATTCCGAATCCCTCCACATCAGCGAAAGTTTCTATGGGAAAGAACCTCCTGCAATAATGGAAACAATGGGTGAGACAGTGTATATCAATGGGTATGAAGGACCAATTGAGAATGATCTTGAGACTCTTAAAGTACCCGGTTTTACGATTCTTTCACTTGTAATGGCACATTTATTCGTACTTAAAAGAAAACAGAAATAACTGGATTATTGAGGTTCGAATCTTACCCCCTGCACAACATATCGGGGATATAGGTAACAGCAAAAAACCGAACTCTATAAATTTTCGGTATCGTGTAGGGAAGAAACAAACATGTCTTGGAAAAAGTTAAATCTAATATTTTTAAAGTTGGAAGTCACCACAAAAGAGAAATATTTCAATAGTTAATGAAAAAATAGTAATAATTAATTTTAATTATACTCATATTATTTAATATAGTTCGTCTAATAGTTCCCCCCATCTTTTTGAATAATTAGAACTCTTTCTAAAAGTATAAGAATCACGCAGTATTGAAAATAAATACTCATTTATATCAGATTGAGATATGACTGAAACATAGTTTCCATGTGTCTGAGCTGTACCCCTTTTTTCTACTCTCTTAAACATATTTTTATTATCTGAAAATGTTAATGGATCGACACGAATCCACAATCTAATCCCATGCCTAGCTTTTCTTAAAACTATCCAAGATACTCTTTTGTATTTATATGCAATATGAGTTTTTTCGTAATCTCTTTGGATGTCTTCATCAAGATTTAAAATAAAATACTCAAGTTCATCCACTATTTTTCTTTTATTTGTATCAAGTATATTGTAAAGAGATTCATTTCCAACATATTCTTTACGCTTTTTTTCATCAGGCTCTTTTTTGATAGGTGTTAATTTCTTTTGAATATGAGTTATGACAAATTTTTCTACTAATTTGTCGTCAGGTCTATACCCGCAAAGCTTTTCAGTTGTTTCTGCTACCAATTCTACAAGAGTCTCATCGGGATCATCCAAAATTTTATTCCATGCTTTTGGTAATGTTTCTTTAATTTCTTTTTCTTTTATTTTGCCTTTGTAGACATCTTCCGCTCTTTTAACAGATTCTCCAGTAATTACATTTTCTTTTAGCAAGAAGTCGATGAATTTGTCTGTAATTTCATCTGCATCTTGGCCATAAATGTCTATTGAATAATACTTTCTCTTCTCCCACTCTCCACTCTTAAGTGGTAAATAAAACCACCAAGTAATTCCATTAGTTAAAATCGCGAGGTCTACACCCATTTTAAATGAATATCTCAAAAGTTGTTCCTGATGTTTCTCTAAATCTTCTCCAATTTTCTTGGCTTCTATGAATACTCTATCTTTGTTGTTACTTCTCAAAGAGTAATCCACTTTTATACCGTTTACAGGATATTCTGGATAGACTTCTTCAGGTTCAAAGATGTCCCAGCCTAAAGAATTCAATATACGCAATATCACAGTTTGCTTAGTGGCTGCTTCATCTAATTGAGGAGAGATTTTTTCTGATTTAATCTTTTCAATTATTTCTAATAATTTTCCATCCATTTATCCACTTCCCAATAAATATGTATGAGAATATGTCTACAAAAATTTATTGGTAAATATTAAGCATAGAATGCTTTCAGACAAACATTACCATCAATCTCCTCACTGCAGGAGTTTTCCAATTAATCCTTTTACCTTCCCTTATCCTTCTTTTAATATCCTGAAACGTACTCCTGCTAAGCCCAAGCTTCTCAGCTTCCTTTTGTGGCATCTCAAGGATCTTCCTCTTGATCTCCTCCACATCAATAAACTCCTGAGCCTGCTTCACATCCAATTCCTGTTCATCAATATTGTTAGCTTCTTTCCCAATATAAATAACAGAATCAGCATGAACATGCTTCCTTTCAAGTACTCCAATCTCGCCATCGAACTTATGCTCAAGATGTTCAACATACTGCTTTATTGTCCTGCTCAATGGCTTGAAATAATGAGATCCTTCCTTGATATCCATCAGAGGTACAGCTGATTTACCCTCGAACCATTCGAAAGGAGAAAGATAAACATTTGATACCTATATAAAAAACTTTAAATCAAATAATCACATCATGAAAAAACAACTATAACTATTCTGAAAAAATAAATTATAATTATTCATCTAGCATAATAAAAGAGGAACTAAAATGAGCCTTTCAACAATTGAACAAGCAATAGCTAATAAAAAAACAATTGAATTTTTCTATGATGGTGCACAACGAATCGTTGAACCATACCTAGTAGGGAACACAACTACAGGAAAACAATCTCTTCGAGCATATCAAATCGGTGGTCACTCCAATTCAAAAGTACCATCGTGGAAAATGTTCACCATTATGAAAATGACTAATATAAAAGAAATGGAGAATACCTTTTCAAAAAGACCAGATTATAATCCCAATGACAAAGCTATGACTGTAATATTATTCAGAGTTGAATGATATGAAAATTAAATCAATATCAATTCAAAATTACAAATGTCATCAAAATATACCAAACATTGAATTTCACCAAATAACTACTTTTATTGGTGAAAATGATTCTGGAAAGACTTCCATAATCGATTTTTTAGAATTAATACTGGATAATAAATTACCTGAAGAATCAGTCTTTTTCCACAATGCTGAAGGTAACTGTGCAAGTGAAATTATAGGAATAATTACATTTATACCAAATCCTGAAGTCCTCGATCAGATTTCCCACTTGCTAAATGAAGAAAACGAATTGATGATTAAAAAAACACTAACACAATCAGCAATTGAAATTGCCGTAAAGAAGAAAGTGTATGAAGACGACAGACTTAATACTTACGAAACTTTAAGTGCAAGTGAGTTGGCAACACTACTTGAAGATTTAAATATAGAAGCTCAAACAAGAAAAGAAGCAAGAATAGAAAAAATAAAAGAGTTACTAAATAATGATCATTTGCCACATTCATTCGATTTTATAAAAACAGATTGGAAAGAAATCGCACAATTCTTACCAAAAATAATAAGGTACGATGTTAATGATTATAAAGATCCAACCAGCATGATTATTAAAACGTTCAGGGAAAAATTTACTCATTTACTATACGAACTTAATGATGAAACTGGATCTCGAAAATTAAAAAGCAAAGAATTAAATAAAATATTAGAATGTGCAGAGAAAGAGATCAACGAAGAAGCTCAAAATTTAAAAAAATACATAACAAAATACAATCCTGACATAGAAGACATTCACATTTCTCCTGAATTTGATTTTTCAAATTCATTGTTACGCACACCCATTGAAATAATCGATAAAAAAACAAGTTCCACCATACCTTTTGAAAATCGGGGATTTGGAACTCAAAAAAGATTATTTATGGGGATATTTGACTGGGACTCCTCAGTAATAAAAAAATTAGAGGGTTTGCCAGTAATTAGATGCTACGATGAGCCAGATACAAATCTTCACATTGATGCACAAAGAAAAATGTATAAGGCAATTAAAAAAATTATATCATCGGATAGTAATAACCAAATTATTGTCTGTACCCACTCTCTTTTCATGATTGATAACATGCCAATTGAAACTATAGGGCTATTAAAAAGAAGTGAAGACTCAACGACAACAATTGAATTTTTGGAAGAAAAGGAAGAATTCGAAACAAACCAATTTATGACTTCTGTTTGCAAAGAAATGGGATTATCTAATAGTCACATATTTTTTGAAAAAGCATTCATATTAGTTGAAGGAAAAACTGAAATAAACTTTCTTCCACTAGCGTATAAAAAAACATATGGATCATCATTTACTGAAGATGGGATTTCATTAATTAATTTAGATGGAAACGGTGCAGCCTCTAATTTTATGAAATTACTTATGAAAAATAAACGAGATTTGATATGCCTGTTCTTAGATGCTGATACAGAAAATTTACGAATAAAAGAATTACATAAAGCTTATAATCCAACAACAGCAGATTGCAATATCGATGAATATAAAAAATGGGTAGATGACTTCTTTTCTGAAAAAATAATTTATATTGGAAATAAAGAACTAGAAGATTCATTTTCGGACACATTCATTGTTAAAGTTCTAAATAAACATCGTCCAAAAGAAGGTTTATTAAACTGGACAACTGAAGAAATAAGCCAGTTAAAAGAGGAAAAAAAGTGTTCTGATGCAATTATAAAAGCGGTTGCTGAAAATTGTGATTCAAACTATATAAGTAAGCCGGAATTAGGAAAATACTTTGCAGAAGAATGTACTATTGATGATATTCCCGAAGACGTAAAACGTTTGTTTATATCCGTTAGAAAAATAATTGATTATGAAGAAGAGGAAGAAGAAGAAGAAGAACGAGATTAATTTAATAGCTATCACTACTCAATCCTTATCAATTTCACCAAATCGAGACACAATTTTAAAAGAATCAGGCGGATTAGGGAGATCATCAAGATATAATCTTCTTAATTTAGAAGAAAGATCATGATCTTCCTGGATCTCACAGTATCTTTCAATCAAGGTTTCACAATAATTACAATTGTCCATGATAGGATTAGCCTTTTCATCGACCCCATCAGCTTCGATCGAAACAAGCCAGGCATTCAGACTCTCACGCTGAAGCATACCATAAGGAACAAACTCACGAATCGGGATATGGTCGTCTACTTCCTCTTCTTCTCGATCGCTATCATCATGTACATAGAATAGCTTTCCTTCAAAGTTGTACTTCAGGAGAGTTTCACGACCATCATTAAGAATATCTAAAACAGCCTATCTTATACCTTCGAGTTCTTCTTCAGAGAGATGATCTTCAGGTCTGAAGTGATGAATATCTCCAAAGGATCCTAAAGATTCGCTCCGGGATCTTCCGGCATAGATCAAAAGGAAAGATTGCTATTTTATGGTATAATTGAAACTTTTCTTTCCCCTGGAGACTTCTGGACCGTCCGGATCTCCAAGGAATCACCTATAAAAGTTTAAGTTTTATTAAAACTTCAATGTAAATATGGAGCCTATTTTTGTAAAAGGAGTTCGGGTCTTAGGTCCCTTTGATTATGACAAATTGGTTGCAAACATAGAAAAGAATTATCTTCGAGATATCTTTGAGGTTTGCTTCTGGTCGGGTATGAGGTATGTTGAAGTTCAGAGGTTGTATAATCATCCCGAATGGATCATGAAGGAGAGAAGGACTATACATTTGCCAGCAGAAGCCCAGAGAAAGGCCAAACGAGCGCAGCTTGAAAGGTACATCCACCCAATACCCCCACAACTTGAATCTGTACTCCGATATTTCTTCAAGGGGAAAAATCCACCATCTCAACAGTCCTGGAATAACAATTTGAAACGATGGTGTGAAAAGTCATATATTCCCTCTAGGGGTGTGAGCTCTAAAAGTACTAGAAAATCAATTGAGTCTTGGATGATCTCTGCAGGAATCCCACTTAACGAAGTTTGCTTGAGACAAGGGCATGATTCGTTGACTTCAATGAGACATTATCAAGGATTACCATTCATACCAGTAGAAAAAGAAGAAATTAAGAGACGTTTGTCATGGTTTTAATCTTTGGCTTTCCCGGCTTTGTGTGGAAAATCGCTCCTGTGTAAAAAGTGGTGATTGTGCGTATAAAGTTGGGGTATAATATGACTTTTAAAGCAAAGCCGGTAAGTCGTACAGTCACTATACCCCGGACTTAAGTCCAAGGCCTGTAATACACCTATGCATTACAATTTTCGATCTTGCCCGTCAGTCTGCATATCATCAATTTAAATTTAACAAAATCATGAAATGTTAAACTTTAAGGATTTCCGGTTAAATATAAGCAAAAAAAGAGAGTAAGCAGTAGCAATAGAGCTACCCTTAAGTTTTACATTTCTGCATTAGGAAGGTTAAAGTTAATTTTTCAAAAAAAATAAATCATAATGTCAATACGATTGAAATTTCACAAAAAAATAACCAATGAATTCTAAGATTAAAAAAAGACCATAAATTTAATATACATATGAATGTTTTTTATATGGGTTTAAACTAAAATTTGTGAACTACTGAGTATAGGTAAATAGATATATAGATTAAAGCATACTTATCAAGAAAATAATAGTTGTTTATAAAACAATTACCAAACTAAATATGTATATATTCCATTTTTGTGAAAAGGAGTTTCTATTGTGAAAATAAGAGGTGATTTTTTCACCAGCCAGGGTCCACCAAAATTAAATCAAATTGTTGATTTGACTAGTTTGAAAATCGCAAAAAGAAAATTTGATCAAAATATTGAGAGAGAAAAAGGAAACATTGTTTTGGTTATTGGTCCAAGAGGTATTGGAAAATCTACGACTCTAACATATCTTAAAGGCTATGTTGACACTCAAAAGGGATCAGATTTTAGTAGAATAATTGATATTGGTTTACATTTCACAGAATTACTCGATAAAGAATTTAATGAAAGAACAACTGCTATATTTAAAATAATTGCAAGAAATTTATCAAATGGTGCATCTGATGATATCGCTAATGTAATCAGTATTTTAGATGGTGCAGAAGAAGGACCATTTTTTTTATTTATAGATAATTTAGATAGGCTTTATCAGAACCAAGGTGATTTGAGCTATATCAACTCTTTTTTCCGAACCGCAGACCCCATACTTAAAAAATTATCAGAAAAAATGGTAATTGTGATTTCATGTGCTCCTGAATGGAAATCCTTCTTAGGGGATAGGGACTTAAGTTATATTAATTTTACAAATAGTATAAAACTTGAACCACTATCAAACGAAGAAGTTCGAAGTTTAATAGAATATAGAGCAAAAGTAGAAGGATATGAGGTTAGTGATATTGTTGATGAGGATTTAATTCCAGTTCTTAATATAGCCTCAAGAGGAAATCCACGCTCCATATTTCAGTTTTTAGAAAAAGTAGCTGATGAAGCCGAAATGCCAATTAATATACAATCCTTTCAAAAAGTTGTGGGTTCAGAACTGTTTCAAGGTGCAATTGAAGAACTTAAAAGGATTGCTTCAAAATCACCAAAGATATCGTGGGGAATTAATCAAACTTGGCGTTATTTTGACTCCCTTCAAAAAAATGGAATAGACAATAAAATTGGAATCAAAACACTTGTAATAATTCATAAAAACGGCTTTGTTTCTGGATCTGAAACAAAAAACATGAAAGGACCATTGCTCAAAATTTCTCAGAAAACTCAAGATGATAAATATGTATTAAATGATCAAGTAAGAGAAATGTTAACTGAATGGTATAGGAAAACTAAAGTTAATAAAGAAATTTTGTTAGCTGCATATTCTGAAAATTTGTTCACATTATTTACGACAGATGTTGATGACTATGTAGATAAGTTCCAATCTGCACTTTCAGAGATAGACATTCCATCGAAAGTATTTGATGACAGTTTCAAAGAATATATGCTGATTACTTCACAGCATCATGCAGATGAAAGAATAAAATTTGTCAATCATGGTTGGAAATGTTTAAAGTCTCTAATGCTTTCAATAATTGCTATTGTGGAATGTGGAATTCCTAAAGATCTATCTGAAAGACTTTCTGATAAAAAGAAACTTGAAGATGCATCGAATGACTTAATTTCTGAAATTGCACAAATATATAAATCATTTAATAAATCAAATCCCTATAAATCAGAAGTGCAATCAGTAAGAGCCAGATATCTCGATGTAAGTGAAAATCCTGAAGTAGCAGAATATTGGGATTCTGAACAAATGAATAATTTCATAAGACAAGTAACAAATTCTTATGAAGGTATGATTAGAACTCTAAAACCTTCAATGCTTTTGACTTCTGATAAAAGAAAAGAAACTGATGAAATTTTAAGTCTTACATCTTCTAAAGAAAGCATCAAAATTGAATTTAAATCGTCTATACTATGGGATTACACGCAAAATAAAGTAAACAAGGACCTTAAATATTCTTCTTTAAAAACCATTGTTGCCTTTCTAAATACAAAAGGTGGGAAACTTATACTCGGTGTTAATGATAACAACGAAATAATTGGTATTGAAAAAGACATTTTGACATTAAAGCGAAAGAATATAGACGGTTATGAACAAAGAATAAGTGAATTAATAGACTTACATATTGGATCTGATTTGAGTTATTATGTAGAATCATCCTACCACAGAATAAAAGGCTATTTGATTTGTATATTGTCCATCGAAAAATCGCCATATCCAGCATATTTAGAAAAGGATGGTAAACGATTATTTTTCATGAGATCGGGAAATACTACACGTCAATTAGATGGGGAGCAATGTAATAAATATGTAGCAAATATATGGAAATAACTAATATAATAGTTCATTAATTTTTAGTTTAACTTCACATAAACAGTATCAATTGAGATTTTAATATGGTCGAATGGATGATATCATATATAAATAATAGATTTCAGGTTGGATCAAAGGATGATTAAATATGCCACATGACAATCGCCCCCTTATGCAACCACAACCAGTATGTAATTTCGATCAAGCATTTGAAGCAATATCGTCTCAACCTCAAAAAAGGATTACTGAATTAAAGAGTACGGGAGGCGTAAATTTTATTGCGGAAGCAAAAACATCTCCCGATGTAGGTAAATTCATCCTCTTACCACATGATAATAGAATATATCCATGTTGTTGGGGTAACACAAACAATCATATGGGTAAAGAAGGTCAAAGGATTGGCCAATATGCCCGTCCGATTGATGAATGGTGTCAAAAACTGTTAAAGCAAAAAAGTGAACTATAACCATAATTAATGTTTGTTAGCCTCTTTGAATTTAATTATGTTTATATTCATACTTGAGTCTCTCTTTGTTGTAGAGACATGCAAGACAAACACCATCAGAAGAAAGACTATCCTTTGAATGTTTAGTACCACATTTTTTGCATATTGCTATATCATCCCCGTCTTTGTAAGTTGCTTTATACATGCCCTTTTTTAGAAGACTCTTACATTCTGGACAAAAATCAATCGAGTCAGGGCATTCAGTTTCACATTTTTCACAATGTCTCATTCTCTTCACCACATAACTAAAACAAGATTAAATTTTGAACATAAATATTTGATGATGTACCATCTGTAAAATATTAAACCCGGCCATTAAACCATCCCCACAACCAACACCAAATAAATAAATTTATAAGCCTTAACAATTCATTAAAATAACATGGCGAAACTGACCCTTCAACAACTTGAGTCCCACTTATTCAAGGCAGCTGACATCCTGCGTGGCTCGATGGATGCATCTGAATACAAGGAATACATTTTCGGAATGCTTTTCCTGAAACGAATGTCTGACCAATTTGATGAACAACGGGAAAAGATCATCCAGAAATGGATTGCTGAGGGGCTTACAAAAGATGAAGCGGAATCAATGGCTGATTCTCCTACTGAATACCTATACTATGTTCCTGAAGAAGCCAGATGGGACAATCTCAAGCATCTGAAGAAGGATGTCGGGAACGAATTGAATAAAGCTCTTGCTGCATTGGAAGATAACAATCCGTCTGAACTTGATGGGGTTCTGAAACATATCGATTTCAATGCGAAGAAGGGAAAGAATCGTATTGCTGATTCAAAATTACAGGACTTCCTTGTCCATTTCGATAAACAACCACTTCATAACGATGATTTCGAATTCCCTGACCTGCTTGGTGCAGCTTATGAATATCTGATCAAGTATTTTGCAGATTCAGCAGGCAAAAAAGGTGGGGAGTTTTACACGCCTAATGAAGTTGTACGTATGATGGTACAGGTCCTTGATCCGGAAGAGGGAATGCGAGTCTACGATCCTACATGCGGTTCCGGTGGTATGCTGATACAATCGAAACAGTATGTGGAAGAGAAGGGACAGAACTCACGTAACCTTACATTGTACGGACAGGATGCCAATGGCGGTACCTGGGCTATCTGTAAAATGAACATGATATTGCATGATATACAGGATGCAAAGATCGAACATGGCGATACACTGACAGATCCCAGACATACTGAAGGTGGGGAGATCATGCATTTTGACAGGGTCATTGCCAATCCACCATTCTCACTTGATTATTCGAAGAAGAACCTGACATTCCAGGAACGATATCTGTATGGTTTCTCACCTGAGAAAAAGAAGGCTGACCTGATGTTCGCACAACATATGGTAGCCAGTACCAACAGTAAGGGAAAGATGGCTACGGTGATGCCTCATGGTGTTCTTTTCAGAGGTGGGGACGAGAAGAAGATCCGCGAAGGTATGTTGAAGGACGATGTTATTGAAGCTATCATTGGATTGCCTTCAGGATTATTCTATGGTACAGGCATCCCTACTTGTGTGCTTGTGGTAAACAAGAACAAGTCCGATGATCTGAAAAATAAAGTACTTTTCATTAATGCAGATGCTGAATTTGCAGAAGGTAAGAACCAGAACCGGCTGAGGCCTGAAGACATTGAGAAGATCTCCACGGCCTATCACAAGCATTTGGAAATACCAAAATATTCCAGACTGGTTGACTTTTCAGAAATTGAAGAACAGGATTTCAACTTCAACATACGCAGATATGTTGATAATTCTCCTGAACCAGAACCCCATGACGTCCATGCTCATCTTATGGGTGGCATTCCTGCTGCTGAAGTGGAAACCAAATCCCATATCTTTGGAAAATACCTTCTGAAAGATGGGGACATACTGGTCAAAAAGGACGACATGCCGGATTACTATGATTTCATTCCATCGATAGATGAGAAAGATAAGATCAAAGCCATCTCTGAAGCCCTCTGTAAGCCCATAGAGGACGATATGCACTCATCCCTTGATGAATGGTGGAATGGCAATCACAAGAGGTTAGAAAGGCTTCCTGACACACAGGATTCATTCGTTATCCGTAAGGAATTCCTTGATTCCATCAAAGAGAAACTTGTACCTATAAGTCTTCTTGATGACTTCAAAGTGGCAGGTATATTCGTTAACTGGTGGAAGTCCATCCAGTATGATCTGAAGACGGCCATAAATACCGGATGGAGCAAAGATTTCGTTCTCAATGTGCAGCTATTGGACGATGACGGTAACATCAGGGAACCTGAACAGGATGCCAAAGAATGTGCAATTGAAGTCACTTCATCCACAAATGGGGGTCAGGTTGCAGAATGTGTCCTTTCGAAATTCAAGGATGAACTCGACAAGTACCTTGACCAGTACCTGACCGAATCCAGACAGGGATTCATTGCAGCATTCGATAAATGGTGGGATAAGTACAACATCCCTGCAAAGACAATAGAGGCCGAACGTGACGCTGCAAGGTCAAAGATGAACGAGTTCTTGGGAGAACTTGGTTATGGTGCGTGATGGTTACAAGATGACGGGATTGGGAGAGATTCCGGAGGATTGGGATGTTAATCTTTTTAGCGATATTGCTGAAATAAAAGGGAGAGTTGGATGGAAAGGTTACACTATTCATGACTTGAGAGAATCTGGACCATTGGTATTAGGGGCAGAAAATATATCAAAAAACAATAAGCTAAATTTATTAAAAACAACCCATTTAACAATTGAAAAATACGAAGAATCCCCAGAAATTATGGTAAATCAATGGGACATTTTAATTGTACAAAGAGGAAGTCTGGGAAAAGTAACAATTGTTGATAGGAAATTAGGCAAAACGACAATAAATCCAAGTTTAATTTTAGTAAAAAACATTAAAATAGCATCTTTATTTTTGTACTATTGGCTTTGTGGTGAAAAAACCCAGAATATGATTCAGGATAATTTATCACAAACCGGCGTTCCAATGATAAGCCAATCTCAGGTCAAAAATTTTATTATTCCCCTGCCTCCAGCCTCCGTACAGAAAAAAATCGCATCCATCCTCTCATCAGTAGACGAAAACATCGAAAAGACCGGGGTTCTCATAGAGAAATACAAGCATGTGAAAAAGGGACTCATGTCCGACCTTCTCACTAAAGGTATTGATGAAGAGAGAAATCTTCGGAGTGAAGATACGCATGAGTTTAAGGATTCGGTGTTGGGGAGAGTGCCGGTGGAGTGGGATGTTAAACCCTGTGAATCAATTTGCCGGGAAATCGTAGTTGGAATTGTTATTCGACCAGCTCAGTACTATCGACCAGACGGCGTACCAGTCCTACGTTCAGCAAATGTTCACGAAAATAAAATTAATGCTGATGATCTCGTCTATATGTCACAGGCGGACAACTCTAAACTAAAAAAAAGTCAGCTTCGCACGGGCGATCTGGTAACGGTTCGAACCGGTTATCCTGGTACTACATCAGTCGTTCCTACCGACTTTGATGGTTGCAACTGTATCGATATTGTCATTTCACGTCCTGACCAAACTAAGATTCGATCAGATTACCTTTCCATTTGGATCAATTCAGATTATGGAAAACGCCAAGTACTTGAAGGGCAAGGTGGCTTGGCTCAGCAGCATTTCAACGTTGGAGAAATGCGAAACCTATTGGTGCACGTTCCTGGTATCAATGAACAGCAGCGCATCGCTGAAATCCTCACAGCAGCAGATCAGCGTATAGAAAAGGAGGAATCATATCGCAACAAGCTCTTGCAAATCAAGAAAGGACTCATGCAGGACATATTGACTGGGAAAGTTAGGGTGACAGTATGAACGATTTCTTGGAGGAACTTGGTTATGGTGCATGATGGCTACAAGATGACGGAATTGGGAGAGATTCCTGATGATTGGAATTTGACCACATTAATTAAAGTAACTGATGTAAGAGATGGTACTCACGATTCTCCGAAATATGTTAGTGAAGGAATTCCTTTTATCACTTCAAAAAATTTAAAGAATAATTGTATTGATTTCACAAACATTAACTATATTTCAAAGGATGACCACCATAAAATACAACAAAGATCAAAAGTGGATGATGGTGACATATTATTTGCAATGATAGGTACAATCGGTAATCCAGTGATTGTGAAAAAAGAATTTGATTTTTCAATCAAGAATATTGCTCTAATAAAATTCATTGATAGTAGCATGGTAAATCGGTATGTTTTGTATCTATTAGATTCAAATGTTATTAAACAACAATTTGAAAGAAATGCTGCTGGTGGAGTTCAAGAGTTCATTTCTTTAGGCATGATCAGAAATTTAAAAATACCAATTCCCTCCCTTCCCGAACAGCAAAAAATCGCATCCATCCTCTCATCAGTAGACGAAACCATCGAAGAAACCGAGGCACTCATAGAGAAATACCAGCATGTGAAAAAGGGACTCATGTCCGATCTTCTCACTAAAGGTATTGATGAAGAGAGAAATCTTCGGAGTGAAGATACGCATGAGTTTAAGGATTCGGTGTTGGGGAGAGTGCCGGTGGAGTGGGATATCAACAAACTTGGTTCAATGTGCAATCTCATCAATGGATATGCTTTCAAACCAGAGGACTGGAAAACATATGGGTTGCCAATTATTCGAATTCAAAACTTAAATGGTGGGACAGACTACAATTATTTTGAGGGTGAGATCTCAGACAACTATATGGTACCACCACAAACACTTCTATTTTCATGGTCTGGAAATAGAGGAACTTCTTTTGGACCCTACATTTGGAAAGGCAATACTGGACTCTTGAATCAACATATATTCAAAGTAATTCCAAAAAATGATGTTAAAAGCAAGTGGTTTTATTATTCATTAGATAAGGTTAGAGAAAGAGTAGAAATGATTGCTCATGGTGGATCTGGATTAGTACACATAAAAAGAGGAGAATTTATAGATTATATTATAGCAACTCCTTCTACTCTAGAACAAGAACGTATAGCTGAAATCCTCACATCCACAGACCAGCGTATCGAAAAAGAAGAAGCATACCGTGACAAGCTCCTGGAAATAAAGAAAGGCCTTATGCAGGATCTGCTGACTGGGAAAGTTAGGGTGACAGTATGAACGATTTGAACGAATATACATACGTTGAAAAGCCTTTTATGGAGCAGCTTGAACACTTGGGATGGGACATACTTGAACTGGAGATGACGGCAGCTCCTGAGGAGTCCTATCGTTCCGCATACAGTGAGATTATTATCGAGAAGGAACTGGCCATTGCATTGAAGGATATCAATTCGTGGATGGAGGATGACCAGATACATGAAGTCATCAATGAACTGAAGCGTATCAATGCGAGCAATCTCATAGAAGCCAATATGGGGGTTTGTGACCTTCTTCTCAACAATACGGTGGTGGATGAGGATAGGGAGTCAGGCTTGAAAAGTCCCTCTGTCAAATATATTGACTTTGAGAATCCAGAAAATAATCGATTTCTTGCAATAAGTCAGTTCAAGGTCAATGTATTGGGTACACACAACCACATCATTCCTGATATCGTATTGTTCGTTAATGGGATTCCTCTTGTTGTTGTAGAATGTAAATCCCCGAAAATCGCTGATCCAATGTGGGAAGGCATAAACCAGCTTCTAAGGTACAGCAACAACAGACCACATACGGAAGAAAGAGAAGGGAATGAGAAATTATTCTACTACAATCAGTTCATGATAGCAACCTATAGGCAGGAAGCTAGGTTCTCCACCATCAGTGGTGGTTTTGAACATTACCTTGAATGGAAGGACTGCTATCCCTTCAAATATTCAGAGATCAATCCCGATGGCTCGAATCCGAACAGTCAGCAGATACTGGTACAGGGTATGTTGCATCCTGAGAACTTTCTGGATATTGTACAGAATTTCACAATATTCAAGGAGAATGATAAGGGAAAAGTAGCAAAGATTGTATCCCGGTATCAGCAATACAGAGCGGTCAGAAAGATCATTGAAAGGATAGAAGAAGGAACTACACCCGCTGAAAGAGGCGGTATTGTCTGGCACACACAGGGAAGTGGTAAATCCCTTACAATGGTGTTCCTGATACGAACGATGAGGAAAGACCCGGAACTGAAAAAATACAAGGTCGTACTCGTAACAGACCGAACAGATCTTCAAAGTCAGTTGGGTGGTACTGCAAAGAACACCGATGAAACCGTTTACATTGCAGACAGCATCGATGAATTGAAAGATCTGCTGAAAAGTGATACCTCAAACCTCGTCATGGGGATGATGCAGAAGTTCCAGGAAAAAGAGAAAGGTAATGGAAAGAACAAGTCCAATGCTAAGGATGAAAAGAAGAAAAAGAGTACGTTCAAACCACTACCCGTACTCAATCGTTCCGAGAACATCCTACTTTTGATAGATGAGGCTCACCGCACACAGTCATCAACCCTTCATGCGAGCCTGTCCAATGCATTACCAAATTGTACAAAGATCGCATTCACCGGAACTCCTCTGATCACGGAAAAAGTGAAACGAAAGACATCAGAGACATTCGGTGATTACATTGACAAGTACACCATTGAGCAATCAGTGAAAGATGGCTCGACCCTTCAGATCATTTATGAAGGCAGGACATCAAAGGATGCTGTCAAGGATGGTAGAGCTCTCGACGATGTTTTTGAGGACATGTTCCGTGATTATACTCCCGAAGAAAGAGAAGCCATACAGGCTAAATATGGAACAAAGTCCGATATCCTCTCAGCACCAAAACGTGTAGAAGCCATTGCTACTGATATCGTTGACCATTATCGCAAGAACATCATGGAGAACGGTTTCAAGGCACAGGTTGTAACATCCAGTAGAAAGGCAGCCATACGTTACAAGGAATATCTGGATAATGCTATTAAGGATGTAATTGAAGAGCTTGAGACCCAATCTGAAGACATACAGAAAAAAGAAGAACTTGACACCCTGAAGAGACTTGAAACCGCAGTAGTGATTTCCGGAGACCACAATGATCCCGTTGAATATGCACCATACACCGATCGTGCACGCCAGAATCGGGATATTGAGAAGTTCAAGAAACCCCTCAAGGCAGATGATACTGAAAAACAAAGTGGTCTTGCATTCCTCATTGTGAAGGATATGCTGATCACCGGATTTGATGCACCTGTAGAACAGGTAATGTATATCGACAGGAAACTTGTCGAACATAACCTCTTGCAAGCCATAGCACGTGTCAATCGTCCTGCAAGTGGAAAGAACTACGGTCTTGTAGTGGATTACTATGGAATCGGTAACCATCTAAGAGATGCACTTGATATATTCACTGCCAATGATGTCAAAGGCGCTCTCATTGAACTGAAAGATGAGATTCCCAAACTTCGTGAACGTCACAAACGTGTGAAGAACATATTCGAAAAGGCATACATCAGCAGCATTGATGACATTGATGCATGTGTGGATTATCTTGCTGATGAAGAAATCAGAGCCGACTTCATTGTGGCATTCAAGTATTTCCTCAAAAGCATGGATACAGTCCTTCCTAACCCTGCAGCATTGCCTTATGTGCAGGATATGAGAACACTCGCTTTCATCAAACTGACAGCCAGGAATCGATATAGGGACGATAGCCTGAACATTGCAGATGCTGAAGAGAAAGTCAAGAAACTGATTGATGAATACATCATCTCGCAGGGTGTAGACCCGAAGATCCCACCAATTTCCATCATGGCAGAAGATTTCGAGACTTATGTCACAAGCATCAAGTCCCCTAAATCAAAAGCATCTGAGATGGAACATGCTATCAGGTATCATATTTCGAAAAATATCGACTATGATCCTGAATTCTACCGGAAATTGAGTGAGAGGCTGGAAGAAATTCTGGCAGAATACAAGGAAAACTGGGAAGAATTATCTCATGAACTGGAAGATTTCCTGACCACGGTACGTTCTGGGAGACAAAAGGAAGAAGATGGCCTTGATCCTGTTATTGAAAAGCCGTTCTATGACATCATCGTGAAGGAACTGTATGGTGAGAATAAGCCAAATGATAAGGATAAGGAAACACTAGTCGGCCTTACATCCGACATTGTATCTCTGATAAAAAGGGAAATTGACATCATCGACTTCTGGGACAAGGATTCCGAGATTAAGAAACTCACAAGCTACATCGTAGCTCTTCTGGTAAAATCTAAATTACCCGATGTCATAAAGAACAGGGATAAGATAGCAAATCGTCTAATGGAACTTGCAGAGACTCTCGACACAAAGCTCAAAGACTCATGATACATGCCATCAAAAACGTTAACATACACACTGATACGGTCCAAGCGTAAGACTCTTGGAATCACTATAGAGCGCAACAATGACATCATAGTGAGGGCACCACAGGATTGTCCTGTTGATGTTATTGATGATTTCTTTGAAGGCAAGAAGTTCTGGATATACCAGAAGCTGGCAGAAAAGCGTTTGATAGAAGATGAACTGCCTCCTAAAAAATATGTTAATGGTGAAGGATTTCTCTATCTTGGAAAGAGCTACAGGTTACAGATCGTTGACGGTGGTGCTCCACTGAAACTATCTCATGGTTATTTCGAACTTAATCGAAAGTATGCTGACAAGGGACGGGAGACATTTATCAAGTGGTATCGAGAACATGCACTTCCTATTATTGAAAAGCGTGTGGAAATCTACAAATCGATACTCGGAGTGGAACCATCAGACATCAGGGTACTTGACCTGAAGTTCCGGTGGGGATCCTGTTCTTCAGCAGGAACAATCAATATCCACTGGAAGACAATACTTGTACCAATGCCGATCGTTGATTATGTAGTGGTACACGAACTGGTTCATTTGAAGGAAAAAAATCATACACAGAAGTTCTGGGAGATCATGGGATCGGTTCTGAGTGATTATGAAAAAAGGAAGGAATGGCTGAAGGTCAATGGGAACTATTTCGAGATATGAATGAGTCTGGTATGAAGCTTATTCCAATCCAATTAGTTTCTGTAACTTGAGGACATTTTTCTCTTCTTCAATCCATCTAGGCGTACTTCTTTGAATAGATCCAGAGAGGGCTGTTATCTTTTCCATTTTTGGAGACAACACATGTAAAGTTTTTCCTATTGAATCTTCACTTTTCACACTGATTTTTATGGCTTTATCTAATAGTTTGCTCTTATTTTTGTATCCTTTCACAATAACAAGACCATCTGTGTCCTTTTTCCTTTTAATATGAGCATTATTACGGCATGATTTTGTGGATTTTTCAATTTCATCTTCATCCATTAGGTCAAAATTCAATACTTCTTTGACAGTGAAGTATCCAATGATGTACAAGCCTTCTTCATATCTTTTATTCTCATATGGTTTCAAGCCTGCATAAAATACTAACAAATCATTTTTATTCAATTTGCTAATGGGTCTGTGATTACCAGCACCATATGTAAATGACTTAAATTCAGGATCGAAATGAATTTGTCTATCTTTCAATCCTTTCCGTACATAGGCTGATAAGTTATTTCCATTTCTTCCAGGAGTATCGGCATAAGTGTTTTCAATATCTGAAGGAAAATCTTCAGGTATCGGAATGTACTCGAAAGAACCATCTTTAAATATTGGGCCCAAATTCCCACCTGATCCTTTATCGATACCAACTCTCAGTAACATTGCTTTCATTTAAACGCCCCCTTAATAATAATATAATATTTATTAGGTGAAACTTTTTATAAATTTTGAATGATTCTCCAACATGCACGTCAAGATTGAATAGTTTGTCTTGTTGAGGATTTCTACAGAGCCCAAACATTAGTGAGTTTTAAAGTCGTTATATGGTGTTTTCAATTCCATAGATAAATATATTTGAAAAAGAGTCTGTAGTATCGGATCTTCAATAGAAATATACCTTATTGCCATTTTAGAAACTCTATTTTTTGCTTGAAGAAATAAATGATTAAACTCGGGATTATTTTCGAGTTCATTTCGTGTCTTATTTTGAACATCCATTTCTTTTTCAATTGCTGCTTCCTTAGCTAAACTGAAGGCGAAAGGAGCACTGTTGTGGTTTGAACCTTGACGACCTTGTGTCATGATCCGTTTTCTCATATGGTCTGAGCGGCCTACGAAAATAGGTTTTTCATTTTCATAAAAAACATATACTCCACTTTTAGGTATATCTTGTAGATCATCTCGATATCTTTTTATTGAATTCATCAATTCATTTTGTAGTTTTGGAAGTGAATCGATTCGATCTTTAAATTCTTTGTTCATTAAATACCCCCATTAAAAGATTAATTTTATTTCATATATTGTTATCTAGTTGCTTGCTTCATCCGTACTATTATTCAATAACACCTCTAATTTTATCTATACGATCTCTTTCCTCCCAAACATCCCTGTATTTATACAACGTACTGGCGGGAATATCCATAACCCTTGAGATTTCAGACCAAGTCAACCCTTTATTCCGATACTTCATGACCTCTTTCCTGTTCGGTTCTTTGGTGGGTCTCCCCCATTTCTTATTTTCTTTTCTGTGTCGCTCTATGCCTATCTTTATGCGTTCCTTTAAAATTCTCTTTTCATTTTCTGCAACCCAACCAAAGAGAGATATCAGTAGTTTCCTGTAATGTGGGTCTCCTGTGGTAGACCAGGATTCACTAGGACTTAAAGAGACTACTTTGATGCCTTTTTCTTCAAATTCCATAATCAGGTTAAGGGTATCTATAAAGGTCCTGCCAAGTCTTGATATCTCAAAAAGATATATTGTATCAACGTTATGTAAATCGAGGTAGTTCAGGAGTTTTTTAAATCCTGGCCTTTTAGGGGCTGGAATACTCCCACTGATACCTTCATCAAAAAATATCTGTTCTGGAGGAATACCCTTGTTTTTGAGTTGTAATATCTGGGTATCTATGTTCTGATCTTTTGTGCTAGTTCTCGCATATCCTACTGATTTATCTCTATATTCCATTAAACATATTTTATGTAACACATAACTTATAAAGTAAATGATATAGTTTTATGTAATTAAAAAGACATGTTTTGTGGAATCGCAAGTTAGTCCAGAGTTTTAAGAGTTGGAGAGCATAAAATAAAAGTTAAAATATATAGATAAATAAACTTAAATATTTTCATATGATATGCTCAGAAAGGCAGATCAGTATCTCATTGTCTTTGAGTATCTCAATAGATTTGGAATGCCACTGTGGCCTTCTATTCGGAAAGTTGTTGAAAAATTCATTTCGAATTTGACAGTTACCATGGATTCATGGCAGAGAAGGTCAAAAAAGTACATTTATACCAATTTTGATGCGATAAATACACTGATTTTGAGACAAAAGGGGGGGAATTTCATGACAATTAGAGTGAATTTGTTGAGACTGTCAAATAGGATTTCCTGACGAAAAATTTAGTTTAAAGGGAGGAAATTTTCTTCATAAGGGAGTGAAAACTTTCAGGCTTGGGATGTAACATAATCCTTGATGGTTCATGCGACCTATGCTTTCTTTTTCATCTGCTTGAATCCAGATGTTCAAGATATATCGATATCATCCAACCTCTCCTGGATGAAAGTAACATAATCTTTATAACTTGGACAACGTTTAATGATATCAAGAGCACGCTGGTAGAGTTTTAGAGCATCGTCATATTTCTCCATTTCATCATAGAGCACTGCCAGAGTGTACAGGGAATTTGCAACATCTGGATGCTCGGGACCAAATGCTTGCTCACGAATCTCAAGGGCCCGATGATGCAAGGTCAGAGCATCATCATAATTTCCCATTTTACGATAGAGCACTGCCAGATTGTTCAGAATAGTTGCAACAGCGGGATGATTAGGACCAAAAATCCGCTTACGAATAGCAAGAGCACGCGGGTAGAGTTTTAGAGCATCGTCATATTTCTCCATTTCAGTATAGAGTCCTGCCAGATTGTTCATGGAAGTTGCAACATCTGGGTGATTGGAACCAAGAACTCGCTTAAGAATACCAAGGGCACGCTGATGCGAGGTCAGAGCATCATCATAAATTCGCATTTTACGATAGAGCATTGCCAGATTGTTCAGAGTAATTGCAACATCTAGGTGATCGGGATCAAGAACTCGCTCCTGAATCTCAAGAACACACTGGTAGAGTTTTAGAGCATCATCATAATTTCTCATTTCAGTATAGAGCATTGCCAGACTGTTCATAATAGCTGCAACATCTGGATGCTCGGAACCAAGATCTCGCTTAAGAATCTCAAGGGCCTGCTGATACAAGGTCAGAGCATCATCATAATTTCCCATTTTACTATGGAGCACTGCCAGATTGTTCATAATAGTTGCAACATGTCGGTGATTGGGACCAAAAACCCGCTTACGAATATCAAGGGCCTGCTGATACAAGGTCAGAGCATCATCATAATTTCGCATTTTACCATAGAGCATTGCCAGACTGTTCAGGGAAGTTGCAACATCTGAATGATTTGATCCCAAACCTTTTTCCAGAATTTGTGACATTTCTTCATATAACGGCATGATTAGTTGCCACTGTGCAGCCCTGTTAAAAATGTCTGCCCTCTCATAAAACCAGCTAAATAATTCCTGTGCTTCAAGCACTATCTTGCCGTGATAGAAACCTTCTGTCAGAGCAGTTTTGTGTTCATCCTTGATTTTCTGGATGTCTACATCTGTTAACTGCCCATCGTAGTACTCAAACATAAATCGATGAACCTTCTCCTTTAGGTCCTGATCCTGGTACTCTTGCAGACTCTCCTTCATCAACTTATGCATGTACCATCTGCCCCCACTTTCCTGGGTCATAAAAGAGAACCTGTTCAATTCCGAAAAAGCAGTGAGGGAATAACCTGTTTTAAACTCGGTGATGAGTACTTCAAACAGGTTTTCGTCCCAGAAACGAGGCGATGATAGTACTTTAAGAGTTTCTTTCTCAGCCCTATCTAAATATTTGATAAAATTCTCAAACACCTCATGAGGCGCTTTGGCAAAGTCGTATGGAGTTGGCTGCCTGTTCTCCTTTATTTGTTGGTATGTGTCAACTGTAAGGTCCAGATAGTAAGGCACACCGCTGCTGCCATTGAATATAATTTCCTGAACACTTTCATCCTCAATCCCGCAGGACCGCAGGAAATCTCTGGAATCAGTCTCAAGGAGCCCCTCGACCTTATGTTGATCAACATACAATTTCCACTCTGGGTCAACCTCCTCCCAGCGAAGAGATTCTCTTCCGCAGATCACCCATAATACCCTGTCTGGTAAATATGGTATCAGTTGCTCTCTTAACCACTCGTCTCTGGAATGAAAGCTACCCTGTCCTCTGAAGTTTTCCCAGAAGGCTTCGTAAGTGTCTATAAAGATCACTGCAGATCTGGATCTGCTTTCCAGATGATCCATAAGGTCATATGCCCAGTACTTCGGCAACATCTGTTCAATATCGCTTGAATCCATTTCTGGTAGCTTGGAGAGCTCTTTTTGACCATGTTTAGCCCACCACTCTCTGTATTTGTCAGGTAACTTTTTGGCAACAGCAGCAACATCGGTGAACAGTCTGAAAGGTATAAAATTGTTTGCAACATTAAGTAGATCATCAACGATCGACCCTTCTTCAATTAATGAATAGCTATCTTTTGATAGGGGTATCTGCGGGTTGACCTTTTGCCAGTATATAGCATATGCAATGTCAAAGGAAGGGAATTTGGCACCGTACTTTGCACGGAAATCATTTCTTAGAGTGATCAGGGCTGTCCCCATATCTCTGTAGTTTTTGTTGCTCAGGTCTATCGAAGACCATAATGCATCTCCCTCGCTGGTCAATTCTCGTAGTTGACCTATCAGACCGGTTTTGCCAATGCCTCCAACTCCATAGTAAACCAGAACGCTGTACTTATTTTGCTCTATACGTTCAACGGAATCTTTGAAGATCTGGATCTCGTCTTCCCTATCAACAAATTTGCAAGTCTTAACAAAGTCATGTTTTGGTCCAATTATCATCCGAATCCCCCCAAGAAGTCATAAATCCAATCAAGAGTTCCCCATCGATGAACGGAATTTATTTGGCAATTATTATATTTACTTGATAGATTTTATAGTTATGCTCTCGGATTTTGAATAAGTTGCCTATTTCATTTTGGATCTCCCCAACATTGAGTTGGTAACTTAATATCATGGCTCACCGCTGATTATTTTGGAGAATTGCACGATCACGTCATTTGTCGCCTCGTAGCATATTGAGGCCATGAAAAGCGATTCATTCAAAATAAATGCTGCATGCGAAAGGCTTGGTCTGTGAGCAACAATAATGAGAGCATGACTCAAGGATAGGTTACCCACACGATGTTAAAGAGAACCCAAACATCTTATTTTTACACTTTAAGTTCTGCAATTGATAGCTGACATTCGATTTTAGATTCCGAGGCAGAATATTGAGTATCTTAGAATGGGTCTTTTTTTCATGGTAATATTTGGTTATATTTGGGTATATTATGTGGCAATATCTGGTTATATTTGGGTATATTATAACCATATTTTTGGTGCAATTGGTAGATTATAATACATATACTATGTATTTGATAAGAAGTACCTACATGCGCGAGAAATTTTGACAAAAATAGAACTCATGATTATTTCTTTGGAACCATCAAAAATTCACATAGATACCTAGTATGAAAAGCAAGCAATAATCTACTTATAATTGTGCAGTGGAACTCTGCCCCTCTAAAAATGCCGATACCAACCGTTTCTAGTGGAAATATGGATTCCAAAAATGTTGTCAAAATCAAGGAATAAGCCATCGGTGGCAGATACCCCTTAATCGTGTACCTAAGGGAACAGAAGAAAAAAGCCATTTTGCCTGGGGAAACAAAAAAAATTGCGCAAAACAAAGTAGACTTCAAATTTAATAAAATACCGTAAAAAAAGGTTGCTGCAATTCAGTATAATTTAATTTATACAGTTGAGGATTAAAAAGCTTCGCTTAATTGATAACACGGCTGTAGCGCTTATTTCGGCCCGTAGATTCAACCAAAACTTTGCGTTTGATGCCTCTCTTTTTGAGATCTGCACTGATTTTATCAGCTTCTTTATAAGAGTCCACAATAATAGGTTCATCATCGTATTGAACAATAGGCTGCATTTCCTTAGGCACCTTTCTGTTCTTTCTTTGTGATCGAATTATGCAGGAATCGAAATATACAGCACCATATATGTGCTTAAGTCCAATGTCAAGACATTTGCTTATTTTGATCAATGCTTCTCTGACCTGTTCCCACAATGAAGTTTTCGTGAAAAAGACCTTTGTTGTCTTTTCTCTTACAGTATCGAGCATTCCTTTTTCCTTATATTGGTTTATGTAACGCCAAACAGAACGTTCAGGAATACCTGTAGCTTCAATTATGTCTGAGACTTCAGCACATCCATGTCTTTGAAAAGCAATATAACCAAGCACTTTTAGTGAAGCATTGTTATCAGGTAATTCCCTATCTGGTTCAGTAGTTATCCTATTATAATCCCATTGTGGGAGATCATATCGGATCTCTTTTGTTTTGTCAGCATCAAAATAAGCATCTGAGATCTATTCAATAGGGCCGACAAAGTTCAATAAAGATGCAAGAAGCCTATCCAGATCTTTTTCGATCTGTAAGAATTCGTCTATAGTAGGGTACTTTCCATAGATCCTCTTATGCTCTTTGCTGTTAAGGAATACTTCTAGCTTAGGGTGTCTAAGGGGATCCGATGCAGTTCTTTCAAGGAAATTCTTAATTCGGTATGATTTTACACTATGAACAAAATCCGTTTCAATATTGCAGACATCAAAAGAAGGCAAGTCTATCTTGTACATATCATACTTGCCACTACGAACCTTTTCGACAAGATCAACATCTCCTCGCATTGAGGAATTATTCTTGATTCCTTTTAGCATGTATACGACTTCTGGTTCATGTCTCTCATGATATCGAACATGCCTTGCCATATGAAATATTCTTGAACGCTTGCAATCAATGGAATGTTCAAATCTGGTAGCACCAATTGCTTTTAAAATGTCCTCATAAATATCAAGAATATCATGGAGCTCAAAATAAGAGCATTGAACTTCGATATTTGTACCTATTTCTGGTAAGTTGAGAATTTGACCGGTTTTTGTTTTTGTTCCTGGTCCAAAAAGAGGTTTAACTACAATATGGCATTTTGAAGCCCCTATAGCATCTTTCCATGACAATATATACTCAAATGCCAACTCATTGGTTTTTGGGTTACGTAACCCTCCAGGTTTCGACCAAAACTTGAATTTGCGACCATGTCTGTCGGTAATGTAGTGGTTGTAACTATCCTCTACATTGTTTACATAATAATTAATAAAAGCATGATAAAGTTCTAAATCTGGGACAAAAAGATATGTTCCAAATTCGTGAATCACCGGAACAACTGCTTTTTTGATCATGGGCGTGAAGTGGCATAATAAAATCGAGATTCTTCTCTCTTTTTACCTCTGTCAAAGTAGCCTTGTCTTTTTAATCGACTGCAATAACCCGAAGATTCTGACTTCAGTTTCTTTTTTGAGTTTCAATATCAGTTGCTGCTGAAGATTGAAAATCTTCCATACCTTCTGCACATTTGAAAACCACTTTGATCAAGGCCTTGTCAAGGGGTGATCCGAACTTTGAGATGTAATCAATGCTCTCTTTTCGTTCTTTCAAGAATTCGCGTGCCCATGAGGATAACTCATTAGTAGAATCAGAATTAATCTCCATTTGTAGGACCTCCAGTGAAACGGTTGGCCTGCTCGTTGTAGTCGGGCGTAGACGCCACATCTCTTCCGGCTACAACTGATGTTTCTTGGTCAAGTCTTTGCATAATCCATGACCTCAATAGAGTTCTTAATGGAACATGCTCTTGTGCAGCTATTTTATTTGCATTTACTATAGCATCAGGTGGAAGCCTGAAACTGAATGTTTCCATTTTAGACATAATATCAATGAATACTTTTGGATTAGAGTTTATTAATAGGTTCATGAGGTGTTTACTATTTTTGAAATCACTGTACTATCTCATTTTTAGTTATGTTAGTTGTTAATCGCACATTCACAATCATATCTATATAGTAAAATTTAGTAATTTATTTATGAAAAATATGGGTGAATTGAGTGAGGTAGACAAAGCTATCATACATTTTCTGTTAACTAGTGGTACAGGAACGTATCCTACAGAGATTGCAAGAAGGATTGGGAAGAACAAAGGTGGGGTAAACAACCGCTGTAAATTATTGCATGAAAAAGGGATTTTGCAATCTAAAAAGGGGTTTGTATATGGTCGTGAGAAGGGATTATACTATGCATTAGATTATTCTATCGAATGTCTCAGAAAGCTAGTAAAATATCCAGAATTTGTGCCTTTGCTTCAAAACAGTATAATTGTTTTGAATAATGTAGCATTGAAACACAGATGGGCATGTCGCTATAATGGAGTTTTTGAGACAAATTCTAAATATCTAACTATTTTAGACAAATTATACGATTTGCATGAGGATACTGATGAATTAAGGAAGTCAAAGGAAGATATTAAAGAGAAAGTTATTTCTTTTTCGAAACATCAAAAAAAGATGAATAAATTAGCATATTATGCTTTGATGGTAAAATTTTATCAATCACAATCTTTTTTTGAATTATTTCTAAATAATGATGCAGATGTCCTTGAAAAAACTGCTTCTGATTACTTCCGTCTGACGATGGATGGGCAAACTGAGCTTCTATTAAGTGTCTCCGAATCTCATTCTTTTCCAATTGAAGACTTAGTACAATATCTTTTTGAACATTCTTTATTATCTGATATGCTGGCAGGTAGAAGAAACGATGAATTAATAAACGAGATAACAACTTTAAATGAAGATAGGGCCAAATCTAAAAAGGAGGCTTGTGAGAAAGCCGCTTCATATTTTGCAAAGCATGCTGTCTATATGGAAATTAAAGAAATCTTATCGAATTCAGGAGATGCTTTAAAGGCTATAAAGAGTATTAATAACGATTTCCTTAAGAAATCTCATTAATCAATTCTAGTATTTCGGGATGTTTTTTAAGTTTATCCAATAGTATCATCAGTGTTTCATTGTTTTCTTCACTTTGTTCTTTTGATAGCACAAATCCACACTTCATACAAAACTTAGCTTTAGGTGGATTGATTTCATGGCATCTTGGACATTCATCTACCTTTAAGCGTGTATCCCTTTCTTCAATATGAATACCTGCACGCTTCAAAACTGCCTGGTCTATGTCTTTAGAAGCAAGGTGTACATAGGTTGCAGCCATCTTACTATCTGGTGTCCAACCTAAATAGCGCTTCAATGTCTGCTCTGTAAATTCTTTGGCTAATTCGGTTGCTTGAGCATGTCTAAACGCATGCGGATTAACAGGTTTTTTTATGTCTGCCCTTTTGGCTGCACTCATTAATACCTTCCTGAATGAAGCAATTGTTAAACAATCGTGTTTGCCACCGATTTGACACCATAAAAATGCTTCTGAATCTCTTTTTAGTGGGTGATTAGTTATCCATTGGTTTACATACATAGCTGAATATATCACTACTATACGTCTTGCACCTGTCTTCCCCTCTGGAAATTGCACATGTAAGCCTTTCTCATGTGGTTCAATGTGCTTTATTTGAAGACTTAACATTTCCCCTAACCTTGCACCTGATTCGTACAGTAGGCTTATAATGGCTTTATCTCGTGGATTCTGTGCG
This sequence comes from Methanococcoides sp. NM1, assembly GCF_900774285.1. Lineage (NCBI taxonomy): Archaea > Methanobacteriati > Methanobacteriota > Methanomicrobia > Methanosarcinales > Methanosarcinaceae > Methanococcoides > Methanococcoides sp. NM1. Next base: position 87,298 of record NZ_CAAGTW010000004.1, on the reverse strand, counting down.
GCATTAATCAACCTGTCTATGTCATCACTTGTTAATAGTTCATCAGGTAACTTATTTTTGTTACTTTTTCGGACCTTAATTTTGTCCGCTAATGTTTCCATGTCTGTAAATTTCAAAAATACCTTCAGATTTATCTGGTGTGTTTTCTTTGAATTATCAGATAGTTTAGTATCTTCTAATTCAATTAATGCATTTTCAATATCAATATATGTCAGTTCACTGTAATCTTTTTTTATGACATTATCCCATATTAACAATGAAGATAAATGATTTCTAACCGTATATACGCTTGAACCTGATATTCTAAATGAATTAATGAATCGTTGGTACAATTTACGTTTAGCATCATTATTGGTATTGTCCATTAGTCTTTTGAGCTGCCGATTATTTAACGCCTTTACTCTTTCTTTCTCATTAGCGTATTTTCTGCTATCCTCATTTGCCATGGTATCCCTCCATAAAATCAATATTACATTCTAAAAAATACCCGTAAACAATATAATACTATTGTCTATATCACTATCCCAAAGATAACACTTCAGGATGCAGTATAGAGGCAATGGAATTCACAAAGCTTAAAGGCGAGTTCGAGGAAGAAGGTGCTTTCGTCATTGGTGTAAGTAAGGACAGCCAGGCATCACACAAGAGGTTCATTGAAAAGAAAGAACTGGGAATCACTCTTCTTTCAGATGAGAGTACTGAGTTGCAGCAAAGCTATGATGTATGGCATTTGAAGAAGATGGCTGGCAAGGAATACATGGGTACTGTCAGGACAACCTTCCTTATCGATCCTGAAGGCAACATTGCGAAGGTGTGGGATAAAGTCAAGGCCAAAGGGCATGCAATGGCCGTACTTGATGAATTGAAGACGATTAAAGCAGAATAATTCGTTCTTATTCTTCGTTTTTACTTTTTTCTATATTGTATTCTTTATACACAAACCTCTTTCTTCGCTGTCTTTCCATGCTGTTTAAACACTTTGGTTAAAACATACTCTATACTGAGGGTATGTTGTACATACCAAACAAAAGAAAAGAACAAAAAAAAAAGCGAGGGTTCGAATTTCTCCCTTCGCATAGCAAGTTGGGGATATAGGTAACGTGAAAAAACGGAACTCTCAAAAATTAAATTTTAAGTTAATTCGTAGTCAATAAAAAACGGATGATTCTCAAAGAGGAAATATAGGTATAGTGGAGAAAAAAGAACTATTTACAATTAATTTTCATGTTTCATTATCACAAAATGGACGTTTTTCCCATCTTCTCAGAATCCATTTTTTACATTTTGGATTTTTACATTTAACATGTTTTCTGTTGTCAGGTTTACAATATTTATAATATGATCCTGGAAATTCAGGAGTAGCACTTTTTTCCCTACTTTAACTTCACAAAAAGGACATTCGATTTCATTAGCGGGAATATTCGTCTTACAGTTCGGACATTCTCTATTAACCCATTTGCTATTTTCTTCGTTTGCCATTTTATATCAGTCCTTTTTTTTCTTCATACATTCACAGTTATTTCTGTATTCATTTACTAAAACTTCTGCTTCTTCAACCATTTTGCTATATCTCTTCTTAGTTCATAATTTACTTCCATTTCGCCAGCTTCGATTTCATTTTCAAAGATGAAATTAGCAATTTCTTCAATAGTCTTTCCTTTCATCACTAAATTTGCTACTTCCATTTCCAAAGGCCTTTTCATATCAGTATTGCGAGAAATATACAATGTATCATCAGTACCATGCATAGTACTAAACATAGGTTGTCCTTCTTTTCCAAACTTGTTTATGTATTTCCCTATTATTCCCCTTCTTTTTTTATCAAAATTTCTTATTTCAATTACATCAGCACAATTCATTTTTTTCATTGCCTTTTTTATTTTTAGATTAGTAACATCATTTGCATTTAATACAACAGTAGAAAGTATTTTGTCCAGCATGTTTTCACCTTAACTATTCCAAGATTGAATCTACATATTTTTAGTTAAGTAATATCTGCTCTATAAAGGTCTAATACATAACCAATGAAATAAATTTTAAAAGATGATGAACCTTGACACGCCACTCAAACACAACTTTCCTCTGAGTAACTACCTGCTCTGGTAGATTTATTTGCTCAAATCGTATTAGGATTATCGGATTGATCGGTTATACATTGGCAAGGAAGTCAATAATATTGATGAACAGGAATTGGATGTGAAGAAGGCTCAGGAGTTTATTAACAAACAAGAGATAATGGATATTATTCTTAAGATATCACAAAAAGAAGCTGAAGCAAGGGGAGTTTCTAGGAGCAGGTTTCAGGGGATTAAACAGAGGATTAAAGATATTGGGGATTTAAATGTGAATACTCCGGCTGTGAAGAGGTTGATAAACTGTTTACCCTCAATGCTCATGTTAGGGAAAGGTTGGAAGGATAGGAACAAAGACTGCTAAAAACGTCTAATTTATGATGAAAACGTGGAAATTAATAAAAAAATCAGAACATAAATATGTCATGAGCTTTATCAAAAACTTTTATGGCTGCAAATAAAAAACAACATTATATTCCTCAATTTTATATGAGAAAATTTTCTCAAGATAACAGTCATCTTTTTGTATATAATCTTAAAAGGCAACAAGCTTACAGTGGTACTATTAAGAACTTATGCCAAAGCAAGTATTTTTATGGAAATGATTTAAAACTAGAAACATTTCTTAATCAAATAGAAACAAAACAGTCTCCCATATTAAAGCAAATCATTGGTAAACAAGATCTTGATTTTTTAACTAGAGATACATTTTATTATTTGAGATTGTTTATATTATTGCAGTATAGTAGAACAAAAGATGAAAGGAATGTTGCAAATAAAATGTTTGAGGAATTTTGCTCAAAATATCTAAAACCGTTGATGAAAAGTGATGAAGAACTTAAAAGAAAAGGATACACTTCAAGTCAGATTGATAATTTAAAAATAGTATGCTCCGATTTTTATAAGGTCTCAATGGAAGCTGCTTTTGAGAAAGTAGATTCAATAATTGATTTGGAATATGTACTTCTGATCAACAAAACTAGTAAAAATTTTATATTTAGTGATGCACCCGTTGTTTTTTACAATTACAAAAGAATAAAAAATCGGAGTACAACCGGATGCAAATCTCGTGGCTTGCAAATATTTCTTCCTTTATCTAAAAATATTATGCTTATTCTAATTGATAACAATATGTATAATATTAAAAAAGATGCCCATACTACTATTTTTGTAACAAAAGAAGAAGATATTGATTCACTTAATACTCTTCAATTTTATAATTGTCTTGAAAATGTATTTTTTTCGGAAGAATTAGATAAAAAATATGTAGAAACTTTATATTCACAAAACAAAAATGAAATAGAGAAAAGAGAAGCTATAATTGAGACTGTAAGTAGCAAAGAACTGCCTAATAATAGGCGTAGTGATATTGATGTTCTATACAGGGCAGATATCTCATACAAGCTTAAATTATCATTTATTAAATTGAATAAACAATCTAGTATGAGTTATAAGAGATCAATTAAAAGGCATTTGAAAAAACACCCAAATTTTGTTTTAGTTCGAAATGAAAATATTAATGAGACTATAAGAAAAATCATTGATAGAAATGAAGGAATCGGACTATTTTAATTAATTTTGTTGCTTACTTTCACTTAAAATGTAAATTATGGGAGTTCCGTTTTTTCTTCTTACCTATATCCCCGCATAGCAAGTTGGGGTAATAGGTAACGTGAAAAAACGGAACTCTTACAATAAATTGATTGATGTTTTAGATATTTTACCACTCCTTTATGTCTAATCTGATTTCAAGTTCCCACATATGGAGGGGAAAGGTTTATTAGATACCAACTTCAAATTATGCCCTGTACAACCATATAGTGTAGGTGTATTTTATTTTATAGGCGACAGTCAACGAAAAGTGACTAAAAGTATCTGTTATTTAGGGTCCAATATGCTTTTTTGATGCCAATTTTGGATGTCAAATTACAGATGCCGTTTTTTGAAGCCGAAACCTTAGCAGTGGTATTTTGATGGAAAAATACAGTAAGCAACAAAAAGAAATAGCAACAATGATTGATTCTGAAGACTTTCTGGATAAGTGGAAAGATTGGAATTGGCAGTTAAAACATTCAATTCGTGATATTGATACTTTCGAGAAACTACTCGGAATAAGTTTTGAGCCATCTGAAAAAGAGAAGCTCGAAGAAACGCTGGAAAAATTCCCATTGTCTATCACACCTTACTACCTATCGCTGATAGATTCTGATGATTTCAGGAACGATCCTATTTTTCTCCAGGCGTTTCCTTCACCCGAAGAATTAACTGTATTAGATGAGGAACTTGAAGATCCTCTTTCGGAAGATACAGATAGCCCTGTTGAGGGCATAACTCATAGGTATCCTGACAGGGTCCTTTTCCACATAAGCAATGTTTGTTCTATGTATTGCCGCCATTGCACACGTAAAAGAAAAGTTGGGGACATTGATTGTATACCTGGAAAAGAGAAGATCCTCAAAGGTATTGAATACATAAGGAACACACCACAAATAAGGGACGTGTTGCTTTCGGGTGGCGATCCTTTGATGCTATCTGATGATTACCTTGATTGGATCCTTTCTGAAATAAGTAGCATTCCTCATGTAGAAGTGATCCGTATCGGCAGCAGAATGCCTGTCGTACTTCCATATCGTATAACAGATGAACTTGTTGAGGTTTTGAAAAAGCATCATCCGGTCTGGTTAAACACACATTTCAATCATCCCAGGGAAGTAACATTTTCATCCCGGCAAGCGCTTCAAAAGCTTGCAGATGGTGGTATCCCTCTTGGAAACCAGACGGTACTGCTTGCAGGTGTGAATGACTGCCAGAGGATCATAAAGAAACTGGTCCATAAACTGGTCCAGAACCGTGTTCGTCCGTATTACCTGTACCAATGTGATCTTTCAGAAGGACTTTCACATTTCAGGACTCCTATAGGCAAGGGAATAGAGATCATGGAAAACCTGATCGGTCATACGAGTGGCTTTGCAGTTCCTACCTATGTCATTGATGCTCCTCATGGGGGAGGAAAAATACCGGTCATGCCCAACTATATTATCTCATGGTCAACTAATCGTGTGATCCTCCGTAATTATGAAGGTGTTATTACCACCTACAAGGAACCGGAATCATACAAACAAATATATTGTGATCGGAACTGCGAAAAGTGTGACCTTCAGCTTAAACTTGACGATGCTACAGAGTACAAGGGAATTGGTATTGCCAAACTTCTCTCGGATCATGATGATACCACCAGTCTTGTTCCTGAAGATAATGCGAGGATGGAGAGAAGGGCTTAATGGATTCCATTGAGAAAATAGGTAATTCTGTTATCCAGCACGGAAGTTATAACGACCGGATCTATCTTATGAAACTGGATCCGGCAGATATGCCTTCACTTCTGGATGAAATTGATGCTCTTGCAGAAAAGGAAAGTTATTCCAAGATCTTCACAAAGGTTCCTGGATCTTTCAAAGAACTTCTTTGTGATCGGAGCTATCTTTGTGAAGCATCGATCCCACGATATTATTATGGGAAAGAAGATGCAGTTATCATGAGCAAATTCCTTGATGACAAGAGAAGCATTAATTGCCTGAATGAAATGCATGAGGATGTCATAAAGACAGCCCTGTCAAAAGAAAAAGGAATGCATTCCATTCTTCCATCTGAATATTCCATAAGGAAATGTGAGAAGCAGGATATTGGACAGATGGCTGACGTTTACCAAAAGACGTTCGATACCTATCCTTTCCCCATACATGATCCTGATTATCTGTTAAAGACAATGGAAGATAATGTGGTATATTTCGGTGTTTTCAAAGAAGGAAAAGTTGTTGCACTTTCTTCTGCTGAAATAGACTATGATTACTCGGGTGTGGAAATGACAGATTTTGCAACACTGCCTGAATTTCGTGGAAAAGGTTTATCGTCACAGTTGCTTCGAAAAATGGAAAAAGACATAAAAGCAAAGGGGATTAAAACTGCATATACCATTGCAAGAGCCAGCTCTTATGGAATGAATATTGTTTTTGCAAAATGCGGGTATGAATATTGTGGCAGACTTGTAAATAATACCAATATATCTGGCAACATTGAAAGCATGAATATTTGGTATCGAAACTTTCAAACTGATTGATATTTAATGTTATCAATCATTTTTTTTTGTCGCGTTGATACATGCCTTATTTCACTCTCCCCAAGTTTCCAACCTCTCCCTTACATGAGCATTGAGAGTAAATGGTTTATCACTCCTGGCATTCTGCCAGCTAACAGTCATAGATTTCATTTTCCTATGCTCAATCTTCTCCATGCACTTTCTTCTCAAAAGAAAGCATCCTGAAGGACAGCAGAAATACTGCGTAAATAATTGCTGCAGCTATTATGAACGACAAGCCTCCAAGTATTTCATAGAGGAATCCTCCTAAGATCAGGCCTGCAATGCTGGCCAGACTTGAAAAACTGCTGGCAAAACCCTGTACAGCACCCTGTTGGTCTTTACCCGTAAGTTTTGAGATCATAGAAAGGACCGAAGGCCACATGAGTCCGTTTCCAAGTGCAAAGAAAACAGCTGCAAGATATGTAAGAGCAACGTTTCCGGGAACAAGTAGAATGAAATTTGTACCAAGTACAATACTTCCGAATATGGTCAGGTAAGCATCTGAATACCTTTTTACCGCCTCGCTAAGTATTGGGCCCTGTACTATTATCATCATTATTCCAAGTACTGAGAAATAGATCCCTAGATCAGCAACGGACCACTGAAGTGAACGGATGGCATGAAGTGTGAATGTTGTATAGAATATATTGAAGCCAAGAAATATCAGGAAATATAGCAGCAACATATATGGTATGTTCTTTATCCCGATCACTTCCCTGAAGCCGATCTTCTCTGCTTTCCTTATGGTGCATTGCCTTGATTCCGGCAGATACAGAACTATTACAACAGTTCCTACCAGGGATATGAGGGCAGCAGCAAGTACTGGAATCAGTTCTCTATAGATCGTTATGCTAAGCAGGCCTGCAAGTGCCGGTCCTATTATGAATCCAAGATTCGTAGAAATAGACATTTTCCCAAAGTTCTTATTGCGGTCCTTTTCTTCAGTTATGTCTGCAAGGTAAGCATTTGCTACGGCTACATTTCCCCCCGTAAGCCCGTCAAAGCTTCTTGCTATGAAAAGGATGAGAAGTGGTATTGTGATAACAAATGTCCCGAAGAATGCGGAATCTACGTTAACAAGGGTCTTCACGGGGGTAAAAAATGCAAGCAGGAATATGATCCAGGAAAACAATGTTCCTGCCTGGGTTATGAACAGGATCTTCTTTCTTCCGTGAATATCAGACCATCTTCCAAGTATCGGAGCTCCCACTAGTTGAAAGGCAGGATACATGGCACCGATGAATCCGTAAACTATGGCGTTCCCTCCGAATCTCTCTACCAGAAAAACAAGGAACGGAATGACTATTCCAAAACCAAGGGTATTGATGAAGTTGATGAGCAGTAACGGAAAAAGTCTTGGTTTTTTTGGTTTACATCCATTCTGATCCATCTATACAGATTTTCTGTTTCTATCTATTTATAAGATCATGTTCCATGCAGGAATTGAGTTCAGAATTACTTTTATGGATATTTAATGATTGTAGTTACCCCAATTTTCATTGACGTTTTGTTTCCCTTTTTATTGAACCTTGTTAATCAATTTTAGTTGATTAAATGTTAAATATAATTTTTAAAAACAGTTATATACCATCAACGGGCTATTTATTATTATCAAATGAAACTCAAAATGAGGTGTTGTCATGGCATGTTGGGAATATGATATTAAGTCTGTTCGAATGGGAGAAGTTGGTGAGACAAAAGAAGATCTTAATCAGATGGGTCTTGATGGCTGGGAATTAGTCAAGTTTGTTGGTCAAGTAGATGAGGAAGGTATGTCTACTGCATTTTTCAAGCGTGTTTTAGATGGAGCTAACATCTAAGCTTCATCTTATACCTCCATTTTCCATTTATCACCTTCTACCATTTCTTCTGCATCCCTGCAAATACAGAATTTGCAGAGAGCACACTCCACATCATTCTGCTTGTCTTTCACAGGGCAATAGTATATTCCATCCTTTTCCAGGACCTGATCTCCTCCTGGAAAGACCATCCCTATTGGATGGATCGGTTTTTTGACGATGAATACAAGATAGGGAGCTGTAAGATTTACTAACTTATTGAAATACTCCTGATTCAGATCTTCTGAAACACCCATTTGGTCGAGCCTTTTCATAAGATCATCATATTCTTCTGCATCAATGGCCTCATTCTTTTCAGGCTGCTTTGAATTGCTGATCTCTGTAAAGATGGTATACAGATAGTTGAAAAGCTCAGTTGAATATGCTTCCCTGTACTTTTTAGGCAAACCGGAAGCTGATCTGACCATGAAGGCCCTTGCTTTCATAAGATCTGATGTGGACATGCTTCGTGCAGCTTTGTGAAGCGAGCCAAGAAGATCTTCAGTGTTCATAAGAGGTATTGTGTCTTTCTTTCATTTAAAAATTTGTCAGATTTCATGATTTTATGTCTAATTTCCTTCATTTAACGGTATTTTCCCCTGACAAAACATTTATATAACAACAGTTCGTATATACACGAACGTCACCAGTGAATCAAATTCTTTCTTAACTAATTTATTTACTACTTAATTACTTACATTTTTTTCTTTTCTTCTTTGAAACGACCTTGAAACACAAAAAATGATGGAGGCAGACCATGACCGAAAAAGAACGCAAAGATGATGGTTCAATTCCTCTTCCGATGAAGGAACTGGAAGAAATTGTCAGATCCCTTATTGAGCGTATCATGGATGATATGGCTGAAGAGGGATTCGAAAAACCTGCATTTTATGGTTTTTCCGTAATCTACAATGGAGCTGATAACTCTGAGGAGCAGCACTTCTCCACCATCAAATTAGGCGATAATAGCTTCTTCTATGTTTCAAAGAAGGACCTGGTCGTAGAGTGCACCGAGGTAGATGATAAACTGTACGTTACAGTTGATACCGGAGTTGAGGTCGATGATGTCTCATATAGTGCATCAGGGTCTGAACTTGAACTTCAGTTCGAGACTGAAGAACAGGTCTTTACCCAGCATGTTGAACTGGAACCAAAGGTCGATCCTAAAAGCTCAAAAATGACCTGCAAAAATGGAATAGTCGAGATCGTGTTCCAGATACTCGATGAGTGATCATCGTAACTGTACACGACCTTCTCTCTTTTTATGACACTTTTAACTTTTCATTCATCTTATTTTGTCTTCTTTCTTAGAATAGCAAAAGCTATGGCTACGGAAAGAAGTGCAATGGTTGGACTTGAGGGGCTATCCTGCTCATCCTCCGGAGGTTCGAGATTTTCATTATCCAACACAGCCGCATAGCATAACAAAAAATAATATTAGTACAACTGAAGCCAAACGTATGTTATTGTTAATATTCCTTAGCCTTGAGCAACTGGATCATCTTTTCCGGATCAGTGGTAGGTTCTTTGCAGCTTAAGTCCCTACACACGTAAGCTGTTGCCTTTCCATTTTTCATAATAAGGTTCTCAGTGTACTCCGCGATCCGGGTGATGGCATTCCCTTCAGTTCCTGATGGTTTGAACATCACGACCTTGTTAGGCAGGTACTCCCTGTGAAGATGTGATAGCATTAGTTTTGTGTCCTCTGAAGTAAGGTCGCCTGCAATTACCACTTCACTTGAAGGTCCTAAGACAAAGTTCGCACCAGACAGGAACTGGGTATGTCCGATAGGTATGGCTGAAACGGTTCCGGAGAAGGTCTTCATGATCTCGTAGGCCTTTTTCTCAAGTTCTGTGTTCCCCGTCATTCTTCCAAGGCGGATCAGGTTAGAAAAAGCAACTGAGTTACCACTTGGGATCGCACCGTCATAAACTTCCTTCTTCCTGAAAAGAAGACTTTCCGAAGTATTGGCTGTCTGGTAGAATCCTCCATTTCCAGTATCCCAGTAATTGTCCAGAAGGTATCCGTTGAGCTTTAGTGCTGTATTGAGGTATGATATTTCAAAAGTAGTTTCATATAGCTCGATCAGTCCCCATATTAGGAATGCGTGGTCTTCCAGGAATGCCGGTGTTTCTGTTCTTTCGCTGCACAGGTGGGAAAGACTGCCTGTTCTCATATATGTACTGGTAAGGATAAAGTCTGCACATCTTTTTGCCAGGTTTTCGTATCTCTTTTCCCCAAGTGCTCTTGAAGCGATGGCCAGTGAAGCTACCATCAGTCCGTTCCAGTCAGTGAGAATTTTATCATCTTTTGAAGGATGAACTCTTTTCTCACGTACTTCAAAGAGCTTCTGCCTGCTTTTCTCAATGGAATTTTCAAGTTCTTCGAGATTTATATTGTGTTTATGTGCGATCTCATCAGGACTGGCTTTTATGTGCAATATGTTTTTTCCGGTTGGTCTGCGAGTGCTTTCATCAAGGAAATTGCCGCTTTTTTCCATGTTGAAATGATCTATGAATAACTCTGCATTAGTTTCTTCAAGAATCTCTCTGATCTCGCTAGTATCCCAAACGTAGAACTTCCCCTCAACACCCTCGCTGTCGGCATCTTCAGCACAATAGAATCCACCTTTCGGGGATGACATATCTCTTTCGATATACTCGAATATCTCCCTGACCGTTCCTGCATATTCGGTTTTGCCGGTTGCCTGATAGACTTCTGAATAGGCAATTGCCAGCATTCCCTGATCGTATAACATCTTCTCAAAATGAGGCACAAGCCACGCGCTATCTGTGGAATATCTGTGAAATCCAAAACCGAGATGGTCATAGATCCCCCCGGATCTCATTGCACTGAGAGTTCTTTCTACAATTTCCAGTGCCCTTTCATCACCGCTCCGGTTCCAGTATCTAAGCAGATACATAAGGTTGTGTGGGGAAGGGAACTTTGGTGCATTCCCAAAACCGCCATTCTCTTCATCGAATGTGTCCTCAAGATGCTTGAAGGCCAGATACAGGACATTATCGTCAACTGTTCCTTCTCCCATAGGCTTCTGAGCTGTTTGTTCTGAGAGATGGGAACGGATCATGGATGTCTGCTCGTCTATCTTGTGATGCTCTTTGGTCCAGATCACATTTATTTGTGGTAAAAGTTCCATCAACCCAATGCGCTCCGGAATGCTCTCTTTTGGCATATATGTTGCAGCTACAAAGGGCACTTTTTCAGATGTCATTATTATTGTAAGCGGCCAGCCACCGTTTCCGTTCATAGCCTGACAGACTTCCATATAGACAGCATCAATATCCGGCCTTTCTTCCCTGTCCACTTTTATGGAAACAAAATTGTTGTTTAGCAGATCTGCTAGGTCCTGATGCTCAAAGGATTCCTTTTCCATCACATGACACCAGTGACAGGTTGAATATCCTATGGACAGGAAGATCGGTTTTTCTTCATCTTTCGCTTTTTTGAATGCTTCTTCTCCCCATGGATACCAGTCTACAGGGTTGTATGCATGCTGCAGAAGGTACGGACTTTTCTCATGGATCAACCTGTTCGGTTTTCTGTTGTCATCATCATAGGTTTTCATTTTATGCCCCAGGTTCCCCAACTTTGCTAGTATTCTTTAATATTTATTTGTCTAGTATATAGTTACTTGCCATATATTTTCAAGTAGCCATTATCATATTTGTGAGGTAGCTACACATTTTGTCCATTCCTTAAACTAAAAAGTAAAAAACTATAATGATTGGTACGTATAGTACTGAAAATAGCAATATATCTTTTATTATATACTATTTATCATTTAATTCATTTAGTTAGCTTTAATAGAATTGTGTTCTGATATGTATATTTAATTAAATACTATTAATTATATTTTTAATATACTATATATAATTATGATTACATTTTTAAAAACACATTGTGTATATATTATATTTTATATAATTAGTCTAATTGTTATTCAATAAATACTTCTAATTATATATGTTTAAATATATTGTTTTATTTATTGTGAGTCTCTATATTAGTACAATCGAAAATGAAAAGACTATATTTTTTGATATATGTCATAAAGTATATATTTAGAATTGCAATGTCATTCATTATAATTTTAATAAGAATCTATTTACAGATCTTCAATCAGGCAATAATATTCCAATCTGTATTATTGATTGAATAAAAATAAACATGTTGATTATTATTCAATTTTGTTAATATATCGATGTGTTAAGTCCGTGTTAAATTTAACCTCCTTTAAAAGAATTATTTTAATTTTATAAGCCTATATTTATTTATTACTTTACAAATTGAATAGTGTATAGGCTCGGATTCAAAAATACCTCCGTTCGTATAGGCAATTGCTCTAAAAAATTTGTGCATGTTTGACTTTTTATTACTTTACTTTCTTTTTAATAATATATCATCTATTATATACTATATAATCGTTATATGCCAACAATTACTTTATACCATATATTTCATATATTATATTATCTTTTATTTTTAAATATATATAACTGTTTTTTAGTATACTATCGACTATGTATTTTAAAGCATATACTTTATTAAACTTATTATTTGAGCATAATACCTATTATTCCGTAGCATTTCAAACAGAATATGTATTATAGTATATATTATACAATATATTTTGTAAATTTAATTATTATTTGCCTATATTTATATATTCCTTTATCAACCAGTTAGTGTATAGGTAACAACTCAAAAGTACCATAATAAACATAGCAAATTTTAGCCAAAATTTTTAATTTTTACAGTATTTTTAATGGAAGTAACCTGCATTTTAGGCTATTTATTCGAGAAGTTTTTAACTTTCTCATTAATTTTGGTGAAATCGCTCTTTGTCCAGAGTAGATCTCGACGAAGATCCCACCCGTATACCATTCTTATATTATATGAGAATGGGATATGTGCAGGTGTAAAAGAGGGTACTTTCCCAAACACATCAATTCCATAGACTATACGAATATGCATTTTATAACCTGCGAACCCCCCATTCTCTGCAAAAAATAATCGAGAAATGCATATTAGGAATGTTACTACAACCTATGCATATAGTATATGTAATGCGCAATATCAAATTTAGTAGTTTTTTAATTTCAGTTATGCCAGGTATATTCGTGAAAGCAGATCCAATTTGTCTGATTATTTTAATTAGATTTTGAAGTTGGCTCATTTCATTGCCCAAAAACTCCTATATTTTTCTGTACTTTTTCAGATTACAACTGGTATAGGTTGCAATCAATATTATACTAAAAAAGCATAGGCATTTTCCGTCCATAGTTAGTTGTTCTATTGAAGCGCATAAATAAAATAGAGATATCTTTTAATGCTCTAAAGTATCACTCATTTTTTTGAGTTAGAGCTTAATAAAGATCTTCATTTCTTATAATTTGTCTTATGATTTGCAAAATGTCCATAATTATTTTTTAAAAACATGCCTATGTTTTTCTACCAACATTCAGCTTATTACATATACACTCTACATTTTAAAAGTTAATTGAAACACATAGTACAAAATAAGGTACTACATTTTAAATTTAATTTTTATTATAATAATACTCAATTTGATTTTTAATTTACACTCTAAATAATTGTATATGTTTGCTTTGTTTGGTACTGGTCCAACAGTTATAAATTAGTTCATTTGTGCACAATATAATATTTTCAATAATATATTATCCAATTATACTTTTAATTTATATTTTGCTGATCAATTGTTGTAATATTATTTTATTACATTATCGATCTGAATGGATTTGAACTTTAAAAAACGCAATCATAAGCCCTCATTTTAAATTGTAAGCTTGACCCCAAAAACATCTTCAAAAGTTTGATATTTTTTCCTGGCATTATAGAGATATTGCCTAATACATTTCTCACCTTTTGCACGTGCAAACAGTGCTGTGATCTCCGTGGGTGAAAAAATGGTTTCTATCTGCTTCATAGGGATTCTGTTCAATAGTTCCAGGCCATCAATATCAGGGGTTTCTGATTCTTTAGGACCTTTGGCACCAGGGAATATTTTAGATACTCCTTCTGCGTTATGTTCAGAGATCGGCCCGGAATAGTGAGAAATGGCTATTTCGCTAACCCAGTTCCAGTCAGGACCATAGATGTTTGCAAAGAGAGTTCCACAGTTAGTACAGTTGCCTACAACAATGAATTTATCATCTGTCTCATGATAACTGAGACTTGTGATGGTCGATTTACAGTTCCCACAGGTACCGATCTCATTTTCTTCCAGCTCATAGGCAGGTACCTGTTGATCTCCTGCATAAAGTATATTTTCTTTCAGATCATAACTATAATTTCGAGTATCTTGAGCTGTCATTATCATCCCTTTGCGAATCAGTGGTTCTGATATCAATTCTGCTTCATTATTTTACAAAGATATATATACTCCAATCTACATAATATATGTTACTGTTCTTTAGGGAGAATACATATCATGGCATCTATTCGATCTAAAATTAAAGACCGGCTTGAAAAATTCATTGAACTGGACGTTGATGGACTTAGGAGCTACATACTATCGTTGTTCTTAAACTTAAAAGAGTCTACTGTAGATGAATTACATGCAAGCATCACCAAAAAGTATGATGTTTCCAGAAGCGCAGTTGCTTCGATGGTGGGCTATATACATTCAAAGCTCGGAATTCTAAGGTCCCATAAGGAATCTTATAAGACTCTTACAGTCTATTCTTTAAAGGAAGAATATACCGATCTTTTAAAGTCAGAACTTAATTCTAAGGGGATTGCCTCAAGCTGATCTCTGATCAGCAGGCTTTGATCTTAAATGGTATCTGTAAAAGATGCACCCAGAACCTCTACGACCATAATGGTACGTTCCGATACAAATGCGCGCATAACCCGTTCCAGGGATCCTTATTTCAGCCTTATGCGCCGTCTTTTCCAGGAAGATGCCACAGCTATGCGCGGGCAGAAATTCCTTACCATGGTTGAAGAGCGCCAGAAGGCAGGTAATCCTATCAAGACAAGCGAATGGCAGGATGTCATAAAAGAGCTTGATATAGGCCGTGCCTCATTCTACGCGATGCGTAACAAGCTTCTTGGTGCCGGTATGATCACCAATAAGAACCACAAGTATCGTTTATCGGGCCAGTTCAGCCGCGATCTTATGGATATGGCAAGATGGTGGATGACAGCTATTCTGGACGAGAATCCGGATGATCTCTAAGCTCTTTTTAAGCACCAGCCGATAGCTTTATTAATTAGGGTTACTATGTAGGTGCTGTAATCATAAGCAGCCCGGTAGTGTAGTGGTCAATCATGCAGGACTCTGGATCCCGCAACCTCGGTTCGAATCCGTGCCGGGCTACCAATTTTTTCTAAATCAAATATTTTTCTGATTTTGTTCAGGTAATACACTGATATATCTTGATATTTGCTGGATGGATTGACACTCCCAGCTACAGGCATAGATGTATAACAAAGTTTAAGTATTTTCCAGTAAAACACATTCATAGTGCTTAATCAAGGTGATGGATGTATGCTTAATTTTGAAAAAAGTGCCAGAAAAACCCTGAATACCATAAATCAGAGTTTTCCTATAGTTTTTGGAGTCGTAATGGCAATAAGTCTTCTGATAGCTGCAGTACCTGAATATCTCTATTCTAAAATTTTTACTGGTAATATCCTTATTGATCCCCTCGTCGGTAGTTTTATCGGGAGTGTGGCAGCGGGAAATCCGATAACAAGTTATGTAATTGGAGGTGAACTCCTTAATGAAGGTGTATCTCTTGTTGCTGTTACAGCATTCTTGTTAAGTTGGGTTACTGTAGGAATTTTAAATCTCCCTGCTGAGATGGACCTCCTTGGGAAAAAATTTGCACTCACAAGAAATATAATCTGCTTTATCGTAGCTTTTTTTGTGGCCATATTAACAATAATAACTCTGGGATTTATAGGAGAAATATAACCGTGAGAAATTATTATTTTGTTGGAATAATGATCGCAATCTACCTAATGGTTTATTTTACGTTTCCTTCTTTGTTCTACGAAGCGGTATTGCAAACCTACTCGATCCTTTTAAGTGTAATTCCAATACTTGCATTAGTATTTGTTTTCATATTCCTTTTCGACTTGTTTATCAAACCTGACAAAATCGGGACGTATCTTGGACAGGAAGCAGGGGCAAGAGGCTGGATATTTTCAATTGTAGCGGGCATCTTGAGTGCAGGTCCAATTTATGTATGGTATCCTCTTCTTTCAGATCTTAAAGAAAAAGGAATGAGAACTTCTTTCATGAGCACATTCCTGTATAACCGCTCTATAAAACTCCCTCTACTTCCTATCATGATACATTATTTTGGTGTTACCTATACGTTGATACTTACACTGTACATGATCATAGCATCGGTTGTTGTCGGCTATATTACAGAAATGATAGTTGATGATACAACTGGCTCCCAGCATACCTAATTCCTGTGTAATATGCAACTTAAGAAAACAGTTAGGCACAGTACGCGTGATTTTGATGTCATTACAATGTTTGAATAGCCGATGTCCTTTCCGAATCACTGCATCATCAAAGATATTCTGATCTGCATCCCAGTGATCTCGTAATCGGTAGCAATTGCACCACCCCATGGACAGAACTCATAGTTATTTTTTAATTTGTTGTACCATTTAAAGATTCTGTGCAACATGCACTTTTTGTATACCTTCATTTGAGGATTGACAAAAAGCACAGAATTTGTTATTATGTGCCTTTTTGTATCTGCATCAGTACAAAATAATCGAAAAATATATATTACAATTAATCTTTTAGCTAATCCGCTCATTCAATATGTGGTGGTACTAAAGTGATGAAATCTGTCTTAAAATTATCAATGGGTCTGGTAATTGTGGTCCTTTTGATCACTACTGCAGCTCTGATCGTTAGCAACAGCACATCAGGCTCTGTAGGAACAATGGTTGGTTCCGCACAAACAGAACCTCCAACAATAGCAGACACCCTGATGTACGAATTATCTGAAATGTCACTGGATTCAGGTGTAAATATAGTTGGAGTAAGTTACTATGAAAACATTGACGCAATAGTGATCGGCCTTGAAAAAAGGTCATATTCTGACAATGAACACTTGCGTAATTCAATGATCCATTCTATTTTTAAGATCATGCCTATAGTTCTTAATCATACCGAAGAGCTGAGTGGCAAAAAGATCGTTTTCACAGGTAGCTCTATCTCGCTTAATGCAAGAGGCACCCGTACAATGATGAAGATCTTCCACACCGAGATCAATTTTGATCTGGCTACACAGATCGATTGGAATGATTTTACTGGTGATAAAGATAAAGAGCAATTGTTATCAGAAGAATTTGAATATGTATGGTGGCATGCGAGAGTTAAAAGCAGTTGATTTTTTTGTTGATACTATCACTCTAAGTTTCTCAATTTCCGCTCAATTTTTACTTTAATTTTAACGTTCCCGGACGAAATAGTTTATAGTTTCCCACTAAAATAAAAGTGGGGATAATATGTCTGGCAATTTGAATGAAAGACAAGAGGAAGTTTCTAAGGACTCGATCATTTCGTTTGCTCAGAATTACATTGGCTTTATGCTCAAAGCTCTTCCACAGAAGTTAAAGGAATCAACTGGCGAAGTGGCTTTGAATATTATTTGTGATGAGATCAATAAAATGCCAGTTCCTCTTCTGGGCACCGTGCTTGCTTCTACTATAAGGCGTGCATTCGGAGAAGAACAAGGGATGGGCAGAAATTATTCTGATGCCATAGATATGCTCAGCAACATCCAGGCTTCGACCAGTTCATTTGAGAATGAACTGATGTCCTACAACATACAAATGGATGAGATCACAAACGAAATATCTCTTCTAAGGCAATTATTGATGGAGAAAAATGAGTCATCATGCCTAAAGATGGTCCGGCCTACTATAACTCTGGATTACCCTCAGGGAAACAATGAGATCAAATTTATTCTAGCTAATACAGGTTCCGGATCAATTATTGTAGAGGAGATCTTCCTGGAGGTCGAAAAGTGGGAACCTGACACCACAATTGATTACTCCTTGCCGGCAGCCCCATTGAATTTTGTTATGCTGGAGGCTGAACTCAGCGTACATGAAACGCAATATCCATTGCTTAAGCTGAACAATGAACCTGAGCGTACATTCAGTGCCAACGGTGAAGGTGCAGATAAGATCGCTATTAACATTTCATCCCAGGAAAACGCTTGCTATAGTCTCAGATTAAGGATGCCTTACTTTGATATTATTACAGGGGAGTCTGACACGCTTTATTATCCGGCCATCGGCGAGGAACCGCTTGTCGTTCCATTTTATTTTGCTCCGGGCTGGAAACATTTTGACTCAGCTAGCTTATTGGACCGGGATAAGATCTTTCAGGAACTAAAGAAAAAGTTCCGGACAATTCTTTCTATCTTTGAGACCCATTCCCTTTCTGATTCATTGAGAGAGCAAAAGAATCGTGAAATGATGGACGAACTTCAGATCTGGTACGATCCTGAGAATTCATTAAGCGGGACATTCTATTTCTTAAGTATCTTTGTTCCTCCTTTTGCAAGCATGGCAGTTCTGGAAAGGAAGCAGGAAGCAGTTGAGCTTATCCTCAAACTTCTCTGTTATGAAGCAGAATATTTTGATGAACAGGTCAGGAATGAATACAGGAATGCGATCGAAGCAGGAAATACGGAATATTATATTCCCGAATATTTCAGCGATATGCTAATGCTGATCAATAATCCTGAAGCTGAGCAATTCATGAAAGATTTCATGCTTGAAACTGAGTTTAGCCAGAGAATAGCATTATCAACTCTGATATTATCAAAGATGAAACCTTTAGATTGATCACTTGGACGGTCTATCATCTCCTTTACCTTCTCAAAAGGTAGGTATAAAACTTCCTCTTGAATCTACAAAACCGATCGGGCAATTCAGATTGCACGTATCAGTTATCTCTACAATCCCAACGCATGTGTGTTGTTGATAATCCGCACACAATCCATAATCAAGGCGACAGCTCTTCGAAACAGGCTTTTGGTAGTGTAGGGGGCTTGAACAGGCCCTGGTGCTTAAGACATCAAGATAATCGTTGGCATCCGAATACACAGGGGTTTCGAAAGAACCGTGATCCACACAGTGTTTACGTAAAAAGACCTTATTCTCACGCAGTATCATCTGGCAATTAATGACTTTAAGGTATTCCGGGCACACACTTTTTGAAGTTCTTGCGATAATTTCATTGCGGGCTAAGCCTTTTTGAACTGATCTGATCTCATCCTGAAATGTTTCAGAATCATTAGTAATTGTCAATTCCCCCTCTTGATAGCAAATACAGCATCTGCTACACAATATTATCATTCTATAGTTTTTCTCTTAAACTATATATAGAGATTATAATGGGATGATCTACATCGAGATTATCTAAATGAAGGTCAATATCTCAAAGATCAATTGTCAGAATAAGGATTTACATTACATATGATGTGTAGATATGATGGAAACCTATAAAGTTAAATGAACAATAAAATCATGGTCAAGGAGAGAATCCTTGATCTTACTCAGCTAATTTAAGGGTCTTAACTGCAGCATATCCTACCAGGGCCATTGAAGGAGCTATCATAAGAAATGTGTTACTTTCAAGGAATACGCTGACTCCGGATCTCATTGCAGCAATTTCCAATTGAAGAAGTGTTTTTGCTACTAAAGCAAGTGCAGCATATGCTAAAATTATTAGACTAAATGAATAGTATTTAGATTTTATCAGTTTAGCTCCCCCTATGCCCATAAGTATTTAAAATTTTAAATATATTATATGTTGAATATTCTATTATATCTATTGTAATGGTATAAAAGATTTTTGAATTAATTATGTTTTTTTTAATATAGATCTGAATAGACAATTAAGAAGAATCAAATCTGACATGATATATTTGTTTTCTTTTCAGTCGATGGTGGCAGTATTATCCAATAGATTTATATGTAAATAAGGTATGTATAAATTGCTTTTAGAGAATTAACGCTGCTTTGATGAATATATAGGTTTGGATGGTATTGCTTTAACTGTTTTGCTATTTCTCCTTATGTTTACTAGTCTGGTTATTATCTTTTTAAGCACTTTAAAGGAAGTGAAATATTTGTTCAATAACATGGAATCAACTGCACCAGTAGAAGCTGGCGAAACATACGACGTAACAATTGAAGATATCGCAAGAGAAGGCGATGGAATCGCTAGAGTAAGCGGTTTTGTAATTTTTGTCCCAGGCGCAAAAGTTGGCGACGAAGTATCAATCAAAATTACCAAGGTCATGAGAAAATTCGCATTCGGCGAACTCGTTTAATTACAGCTTTATAAGCTCAATGATGGAAGGTCGTATTGTTCGATCTTTCATTGTCACTTTTTTAATACTAATTCTTGTTTTGAGTTGCAGTTTTAAATTATAGTATAGATTGTAATATTTATCTGGTTGATAGTGAAACCAGCCGTTATATTACCCATATCTATATCCATCCACATTTCTTAATTTAATTGAGACATAGATACCAAATTTAACAAAATAATGAAAATAGATGATGAAAATAAATAATGAATGATCATACATTCATTATTTTATTTCAGGTAGCCCTTGCGTTGAAGCCAGTTTACCTGTGGAAATGTGTACTTCCAGATCACATCAGCTTTGGAATCCTGGAAAGACCATGGGGTCACTATTACAATATCGCCTTCGCGAACCCACATCCTTTTTTTCTTTGAACCGGGGATCCTGCCCATCCTTACAATGCCGTCCATGCATTGTAATTTGACTCTTTTTCCACCAAGCAATGTACCAACAGTTGCTAAGATCTCATTTTTATCTTTTCGTGGGGTACGAACTCTTGTAACTTCCGGAGTATCGGAAGCTTTGCCGCTTGCACCCTTATTTTTTCTCATATTACTTCTATAATTGGCCAGATTAATTCCTCGTTGTTAGTATGTAAATCATTAGAATGTGTGTATAACATTCTGTCCTATTCTATAAACAAATAAGTGTGAAATGTGTGAATTGCTATAAAGCACCTGAACCACTTAATGGTATCTAATTCTATAAAGTTCCACTGAGATTATTTGTTGGAAGATTAACCAAATATGATCAATATAATTTATCATTCAAAAAAGTGGAAATAATTTTTTTAATAACAAACCATAAGCATATTTGTTTATGATATTAAACAAACTCAATACATATAAAGTCTGTTGAAGAAATAGCAATAGTCTAAACAATTTGCCTCATTTTCAACTTGAAATCAAAGTTTTATATATATACTCCCAAAAATTCACAGAATTTGTCTTTCGGAGCTAGCGGTTACTTTGCCAGAATTCATTTTCATTTTCCGAAGATAAATTATATATCCCATCAATTCCCATATTCACGCCGTTAACTCAAACACAAAAGCTTATCAGTAATGTCTATAAGACTAACGGCCTGAACAATTTTGTCGATAGAACTAAGTAACAGATACTCATGTTCTGATTTGAAAAATGCTATAGATAAATTAGTGATCAGCAACTGGTTACGTTTAATCTGTAAACTTTGTGTTAAATTCATAGGTAACTAATATCTCTTCAAAAAATTGGAGGAAACATGCTCGAGGTAAAAGATCTGGTAGTTGAGATTGGCGGCAGGACGATCCTGAACAAGGTCAATCTCAAAGTAGAGCAGGGTAGCACCACTGTTCTTTTCGGGCCCAATGGAGCTGGTAAATCCGCACTTCTCATGACGCTTATGGGATTTAGCGGTTACAATGTTGTTAGTGGGCAGATAATATTCAAGGGTGAGGACATAACTAACCTTTCAGTTGATGAAAGAGCAAAAAGAGGATTGGGTATTATGACCCAGAGACCACCTAACATGACAGGTGTTAAGCTCAAGGACCTTGTGAACGCCATATCCACTGAAGATAGCCTTAACACTGACGCGATCGCAAAGAAACTTGATATGGAGCGTTTCATGGAAAGGGACGTTAATGTTGGTTTTTCGGGTGGCGAGATCAAGAGATCTGAATTATTACAGTTATCAGCACAGAACCCGTGCCTTTACTTGCTCGACGAGCCAGAGTCAGGTGTTGACCTTGTAAGCATTGAAGAGATAGGCAAGACCATCGACGAACTGCTGGCAAGCAGGTCAAAATGTTTTGTTGACCATAACAAGAGAGGAAATTCCGCACTTGTTATAACACATACAGGTCAGGTTTTGGATTATGTTGAGCCTGATATGGGTTACATACTTTGCAATGGTACTGTTATATGCAAAGGTCACCCACGTGAGATGCTCAAGGAAATAAAGAGTCAGGGATATGGAGAGTGCATTAAATGCAAACGGGGACAGCTTTAAAGGAAAAGGCTGAAAAGGCCATAGCAAAGACTGCAATGTATGGAGAGGACTTCGATCTTAACGAGTTCGAGGTCGGTACAAGAGAAGTTCCTTTAACGGATGATCTTGAGGATCTTGATAGTGATCTTAAGCAGACGCTTGTAAATGTAGGTGTTCTCCCTGATGAAAAGGAGCGTTCAGGCAGTTTCCTGATGCTTGACAATGCAATATCCCATTCGTCTATTAGTGATCCTGACATTGAACTGATGTCTTTGCATGAAGCAATGGAGAAACATGACTGGCTGGAAGAATATTCCTGGAAGCTCGTTTCTGTGGATGCTGACAAGTACACTGCAAAAAGCTATCTTGAGAATGCCAATGGTTATTTCATTCGTGCACCTGCAGGTAAGAAAAGTTCTATGCCGGTGCAGACCTGTCTTGTAATGGGCCATGAGGATGTGACACAGACCGTTCACAACATCCTTATTGTAGAGGAAGATGCACAGCTTGATGTCATTACCGGCTGTACTGCCAAAAAAGGCGTGGAAAGGGCAATGCACCTTGGCATCTCCGAGATATATGTCAAGAAGGGCGGTGTCCTTAACTTCACAATGATACACAACTGGGCCGAAGATATAGGAGTACGTCCAAGAACTGCTATTCATCTGGAAGAAGGTGCAACATTTGTTAACAACTATATCCTGCTAAAGCCTGTTAGGTCGATACAGTCCTATCCTACTGCTATCCTGGCAGGAGAGGGTGCTTTTGCAAGGTTCCATACAATTGCTGTTGCACACCCCGGTTCTGAACTTGATCTTGGAAGCAGAGTACTTTTCAATGCTCCAAACACGAAGGCTGAACTTGTTTCAAGGACCATCACTACCGGCGGTAAGATCACTGCCAGAGGAGAGATGGTTGCAAATGAACTGCACTCAAAAGGTCATCTGGAATGTCATGGACTTGTACTTAGCAACAAAGGTACACAGCGCGCAATTCCAATACTTGAGGCAAATGTGGATGATGTGGAGCTTACACACGAAGCTGCTGTCGGAAGGATCGCAAAGGAGCAGGTCGAATACCTTATGGCACGTGGACTTTCCGAAGAGAATGCTGTAGGAATGATCGTTCGTGGTTTCCTTGATGTGGGTATAACCGGTCTTCCGGAAGAGCTTGCAGCAGACATTGACAAGACGATCGCACAGATCGGAAAGGATGCAATCTGATTTCAGATTGATTCTTTCATTTTCATTCTTTTTTTGTTTATTATCTATTTATCAATTATCGATTTTTAATTATGTATAATATACAATATATTGTAGATCAATCCATCCATTTATATTTTGGTAATTTTATATAATAGCTCTTTTTATTTACAATAAGGGATTGCACTCCGAAAGATCGATCATATGGACCATACTTATAAATATTCAAAAGTTTCCATTATAAGAGGGGTAAAAAATGAATTGGAAAATTCTATTAACAACTTTTGTTGTTCTGGCTGTTATCCTTAGTGGATGTACGGAATCTGAAGATCCTGCAGATGGTGAGAAGGGAAAAGTGGTCATTGGTTCTAAATTGTTCCAGGAGTCGTATATTCTGGCTCACATGACTGCCATCATGCTCGAGGAAGAAGGCTATGAGGTCGATGTAAAAGAAGGTCTTGGAGGCACTCTCATAAATTATGAAGGTCTCAAACAGGGCACTGTGGATGCGTATGTGGAGTATACAGGTACTGCATATAGCCAGATCCTGAAGGAACCTGCACTTGAAGTATGGGATCCTGAAGTGGTCTACCAGAAATCCGAGGAAGGCCTCAATGCTGATGGTGTTGTCATCGTAGCAGACCTTGGCTTTGAGGATGCATATGCACTTGCTGTAAAGAAAGATTGGGCCGAGGAAAATAATGTCTCTGACATCAGCGACCTGGAAGAATATGCATCTGAACTGATCATAGGCACTGATCCTGAGTTTGCAAACCGTGAAGATGGTCTGCCTCGCATCAATGAACTTTATGGTCTTGAGTTCAAGGCAGTCAAACCTACAGTTGCAAACATCATGTACGAGGCTATCAAAAACGATGAGGTTGATGTTGTTTCAGCATATACCACCGACACCAGGAACGAACTATTCGATCTTCGCATCCTGAATGATGATAAGAATGCATTGCCTCCATACGATGCTATCATTGTGATGTCTGCAGACTTTGCAGATGCAAACCCTGATGCGGTTGCTGCTCTTGAGAAACTGGAAGGACAGATCGACACAGACACAATGAGGGGTCTGAACTACCAGTTCGATGTCGAGAAGCGTGATGCAGAGGACATTGCAAGAGACTATTTGATAGAAAGCAGATTGATAGAGGCCTAATTCCTCTGTCATTCTCTTGTTTTTTTAGTATAGCTGCAGAAACAGCTTTTTTATTGAGATCTACTTATGCCATCCAAAAGGATATTCGACAGGATAGATTCGATCCAGCTTCGTGGCGTGACCAAAAAGTATGAAGGCAGGTTTGCCATCAATGACCTGACCCTTGATATTGAAGGCGGGGAAATGCTCATTCTCATTGGTCCAAGCGGATCGGGGAAGACTACAACGCTACGTATGATCAACCGTCTGATCGAACCGGATTCCGGTACTATTCACATAAACGGGCAGGATATTATGGAACTTGAGCAGGTTTCTCTCAGGAGGAACATTGGTTATGTAATCCAGAACATCGGCTTGTTCCCTCACATGACAATAGCTGAAAATATAGGACTTGTTGCTAAACTGGAAGGCTGGGATAAGGAAAAGATCAGTGAAAGGGTAAAATACCTTCTGGATTTTGTTTCCCTCCCATCAGAGATGTTCATGAACAGGTACCCCCATCAGTTAAGTGGAGGCCAGCAACAGAGGGTGGGACTTGCAAGGGCACTGGTGATGGACCCACCACTTTTGCTTATGGATGAACCCTTTGGTGCACTTGACCCTATCCTGAGAAAGCAGCTTCAGGAAGAGTTCTGTATTATCCGGGAGAAACTTGGCAAGACCATTATTTTCGTGACACATGATATCGAAGAGGCTTTCAAGCTGGCGGACAGGATAGGCATTATGGACGATGCAAAGCTCGTCCAGATAGGAACAGCAGAGGAGTTGATCTTCCATCCTGCAAACGATATGGTGGCAAGTATTGTTGATACCGGGAAAAAGTTCAAACATCTTGATACTTTGAGGATAAGGGACCTTATGACTCCCCTTGACAACAAATATGTCCATGCTGCATCTCTTGCTGTTGATGAAGCGATCGATTCAATGTTGGATAAGGACATCGAGCTTGCTGTTGTATCTAATGGCAACGAACCTGTTGGCGTTGTCAGACTACCTGACCTGATGCGTCTGGGGGAGACAAATGATACGATTGGTGACCATGCTGTTAGTGTCCCGTCATTTGCCAGTGATGAGCTTCTTGAGCCTTCACTTAAGGACCTGCATGAGAAAGGTCATTCGATCGCATTTGTTACAGATGACGACAGGATCAGCGGTTTCCTGTTTCCCAACGATGTCTTCAGGCAACTGGTTTGATAGGGAGTGAGAATTTTTGTTGCTATCTGACCTCATGAACGTCTGGGAAGCAAATTCCCTTACCACACGTACTATTGAGCATCTGACGATGTTTAGCATTGCTATTGTCATTTCTTCCATCATCGGGGTAAGCTTAGGTATCTACCTGTATAGCCGACCCAGAATTGCTCATCCTGTTCTCAATTTCCTGAACGTTGTGGAAACTATACCTGATATCCCGTTACTTGTACTTCTTCTGCCAATATTCGGACTCGGAGAGGAACCAACGATCGTGGCTTCTATACTTTATTCGCTTTTACCTATCACGCGTAATACCTACACCGGCCTGAAAGAGGTCGACCAGCAGTATGTGGATATAGCACATGCAATGGGACTTTCCCAGCGGGATATACTGTTCAAGGTGAGAATTCCGCTGTCCTTACCTATGATAGCTGGTGGATTGAGGATAGCTCTTGTCTTCACCATGGGTGTTGTAACACTTGGAGGACTTATCGCAGCAGGTGGTCTTGGAGCAGCCCTTATAGCCGGCATACAACTCTATGAGGTCGGAACCATACTTGTGGCCGGTATATGGACCGGTCTTCTGGCAGTGATCCTTGACGGCTTTGCCGGTTCCATTGAGAAGAAACTACAAAGGAGGTATAGCACATGGTAACCATTGAGACCATCCTCGGACACACCGGTGAGCATCTTGTGCTTTTACTTACCACACTCTTCGTCAGCATTTGCATCTCCCTGCCCCTTGCGTTTGCTTCCCTTTACAGCAAGCGTGTCGGATATGTCATCATGAAGTTTGCGAACCTGGCCCAGGCAGTGCCGAGCTTCGCTGTCGTTGCTATTGTTGTACCTCTCATCGGCATAGGTTTCTATCCTGCTCTGATAGCAATTTTGCTGAGGGCACTTCTGCCTATCATCAAGAACACCTACATCGGCCTTTCCACAGTGGATACTTCCATGCTTGACTATGCGGACGGTATCGGTCTTAACAAGTGGCAGATCCTCCGCTATATACGTCTTCCAAATGCTTATCCTGCCATATTTGCAGGTATTAAGTTCGCTTCCATCCTCATCAACAGCATAGCTATCCTGACAGCCTACATAGGCAGCGGTGGTCTTGGTGAGCTTATCTTTGACGGTCTGGTGGGCTTCAACAATGAGAAGATACTTGCAGGTGCCATTCCTGCGATACTGATAGCACTTACGCTGGATGTGATCTTTACGGCAATGGAGAAGAAGCTGGTCCCGGATTACAGGAAATAAGTTTCACGATATTGAAACATTTCAGTTAATATATCACTATACTTAGATATGTTGTGCTTTACTAAACTAAAAAAAGAAAAATAAACAAAAATACGAGAGTTCGAATCCCTTTCCCCGCACAACCTTTCGGGGATATAGGTAACTAAGAAAAATGCCACTCTCCTAAAAAGTTTAATTTTTTGAATTTGAATAGTATTCCTCACAGAATCTTTCATTGTTGATGTAGTAAAATAATATCTACATTTTTAGAAGTGTTGTGGTTATAAAATTTTAAAAAGATCAATTATGAAGAAACAATTTTTCTCTCATAATTGTGTGGGAAATAGTCAAAGTTGAAACTTTCTAATATTTATTTGTATTTCTGTTTTATTTGTTTAAATGCTTAACTAACCTTTCGACAGCGTTAGTTCTTAGATTAATATTCCTTCCCTTTTTAATCCTCCTCTTGATTCGCTGGAAAGTCTTCCTATCCACTCCCCATTCTTCAGCCAGCTTTTGTGGTAAGGCAAGTATCTTTTGCATAATTTCTTTTTTGTTCAAAAACACCTGAGCCTTCTTCACATTCAATTCCTGTTCATCAATATTGTTGGCTTCCTTTCCAATGTAAACAACACCATCAGCATGAACATGCTTCCTCTCAAGAATCCCAACCTTACCATCAAACTTATGCTCAAGATGTTCCACATACTGCATTATTGTCCTGCTTAATGGCTTGAAATAATGAGATCCTTTCTTAACCTCTCCAGTTGCATAATCAATAAACGAATCATAAACAACACTCTGAGAATCACTTGAATAAGGGGCTAAAGGCTTTACTGCCTTACCATCTTCTTCAGCAACTTGAAACCCAACAAGATAGAAATTGAAAGGTTTTATCTGGTCTTTCCATTCCTTGCCTTTGTTAATCGTATCAAACCTATGCAAAACATTTGCAGTTGAAACGGTAAGTCTTGAGATAGCATACAAACTTGAATACTTCTCTTCAATATTCGTTCCTGAAATCATCCCATAATGCAACATGAGAATATCTTCCCATATCTCAGCCTGCCAATCATCAACAGCCTTTGGAAACGGATTTGTTAAATGTCCAAGTCCATGTAATTTGAAAGATCTCTCTCCTTCCATAAACTTGATTTCTTCATTCCCATAAGTGTAAAGAGCATATCTTTTTGAAGAAATTCCATAAAACCACATATCCTCTTTCTCAGGCTTCAACAGATTAATATCAAGGTTGTAAGGATTAAGAGGTTGGAAATAATCTATGATCTCCTGAGCATGTTCAGGAGGAACAAAGATAGAATCAGTATCCATATATGCATGAACTGAGCCAAGTTCCTTAACCTTAGCTTCAGCCATTGCCAAGAACAGTTTAGATCCTGCCGTAATCATAACAGCAAGCAAAGCATAACCATAATTAAGCATTACATTAACTTTATCGCCTGCTCCATTTGCCCTTCTGTAATTGTCAGTTCGTGCCTTGAAATCATATTGTTCAGGAACAGCTTTAGCATACTCATTCCAGTACTTCCAAGCAACACCACCTTCAATTCCAAGTATCTCTCTTATGGATTTGGCTTTCTCAAGTTTAGTCTTATCATCAGTAAAATCATACTCTATTCCAGGATACCTCTGTTTAAGGTAAGCAAGGACAGCCTCAGATTTAAAGAACTTGGCCTCAATGAACTTCTTGGCAAGCGTTACTCTTGCATCCTTATCTTCATAAGCATGATACTGTGCAAACTTTGTTTTGACATTAGTACTTTCAGAAGGTAACATTGTTGTCAGGAGCTTGCCATTCCAATCCAGTATAGTTGTATATTTGCCTGATAATGGACGTTAAAAGATGTATACTACCACTGAGTTCTAAAAGGACAATCCACCGAGCGTGGCGGTTGTGGAGGAACATCCTTAAACTATTTTTTATACAAATCAAAGGACCTGCAATCTACTTATCCACGGTTTATTTCGAAACGTTTGCTTTTCTCCATAACATATTCTCTTTATCATCAATGCACTCTATACGTCCCCTTTCATTCAGGTCTTTAAGTATTTCTGTCAGATCAGATCGTTTTATAGTTATACTGTAGCAGGCATCAAACTCGTTACAAATTTGTTTAGGGGTTAAAGTCCTGTCAGCAATTATATTTTCGGTAAATCCTGTAAGATCTTCGTAAGCAGCCCATGGGTAAATGATCCAGCGCCATTTAATAATTTTCTCAGCATAATAATCCGGCACGAAATCTGAACATGTTTTGTGCTGGAGGACTGCCGTTTTAATCTCTGCTGGTTTAAGGCGTTCCAGGTATTCTACGGCAAGACTTAGTGTTTTACCCGTATCTGTAACATCATCCACAACAAAGATCTTTTTACCATGAATATCAACAGAGAGTGGGAACTTTAGCTTTGCCGTCTCTTGAATGTCTGCTGCCCTTTTGTAGTGCTCGATCTTTATTGTTGTCAGGTCATCAAAAAGTAGAAAATCGCATACGAGCCTGGCAGGCACATACCCACCTCTGCCTATCGCAATTATGATGTCAGGAACATATCCCGAATCTTTTATTTTTTTAACAAGTGTCTTAGAAAGACTGTGTACTTCTCTAAAACCTATCAAATCACATTCAAATGCATTACGATCAACAGGTGGATATTTATTCGCAGTTGCCATTAATATAGAATCATTTCTCATTCTGTAAAAATGTTTCGAATATTGATTTTTATACTTAGTTTCGGCCATGTATTCGTTGATGGTCAAAACCATTTTATTATCCAGAATATCTTTAAGGATGTAAAGCTTGTGCAGGGTAGCTGGATCAATACGTTTCTAGCATAGCTCGAGCAATTTCCTGAAGGTTCGCACGACGACCAGGTTGATGCATTGAATGCTGCTGCTTCTGTGTTGATGCGGAAGAAGAAGTTCTCGTCTTATGCTGTATTGCAGTGAATCGGTATTCGTGCAAATATTTTTATACGAGTTAAAAGTTTGTATATAAGTGGTAGTATGGATTCAATAAAAAAATGCTTATATTGCAAAAATTGGGTAATAATTGAAGTAAATTCGGGATCAGCTAAAGGAGAGTGTCGGAAGCATACTCCCTTCCTTGAGGGATTCCCCGAAACTGATGTCGATACGTGGTGTGGAGAATGGGAAGACTACCATGACCCTGAATTAAAACGCGACGATTGCACCTTATGTGAACATTTTAAATACTGGACCTCCTTCCCGAGCGAAAGGGGATATGAGTACACGTGTAAAAAGTTGAATCGTTTAATCAAACATGAAACGGTTGAAGCTCATAAATCTCCAATATGGTGCCCAGGATTTGAACATAAGAATCGATTAATGTGAAGGTGATCTTCACCATTGTTTTTTAATCTTAAGTGTTAATATCCTTCTTGTTTGAACTGATCTTCATCATAATAGATTGGATTATAGAATCTCAATCTCTGTGATCATTAAGAAAGAAAAAATATATATCCTGATGTTGAATCAGAATCAATATTCCAGTATCTCCGACCTTAAATTGGAATACCTAATAGGCATGGAGGAACAATTCTCACTGAGTCAGAGCCTTCGAAGGCTCTACCATCAAGAAGCTTACCTTTCAAAATTTCCTAACCATCCTCTGTTATTCCAGTATCTCTGACCCTAAAGTGAAACACCAAATCCACATACCCATCAACATTGGCATCTTCAAATGCTGCCTTACCTTTGAATGGGACAGCTTCGGCTGGACCAAACTTCACAGTAGTTACATCTACGTTGGTTACATCAAAGTCGGCTGAACCCAATATTGCAACTGGGATCAAACCATTGCTGTTTGGATTAATGGAATTTGGCTATGAACCTGGTTTGATATCAATATCTACATCTACAGGTTCGATCTCAGTATAATCCCACTCGACAAGCCGTGCGACCTCATCGCCTTCAATTGCAGCAGAGTTGGCCAGTGTTCTCTCCACACCGGAAAACTCCTGCACGGTCAGTGTAACCGAACCGGAAGCACCAGGGGCAACAGTTCCAATGTCCCAGGTAACAACACCCGCACTGTGCGTACCTCCACCTGTAGCAGATACAAAGTTCACACCTGCCGGCAGTGTGTCAGTGATGGTCACATTGTCCACACTGAACTGGTTGGTGTTTGTGTAGCTTAAGGTGTAAGTTATTGTGGCATCAGCAGTTGCTGTCGTCAGGCCATCATCCTTGTCAAAATTAAGTGTGGCAGGACCGGGGCCAGCAGGCGGTGCAGATGCAGCACCCGCTCCTAAGACTAACATTAAGGCAACTAATGCTGCCATATATTTTAATTTCATATTGTACCACTCCATTACATTATGATCTTTAGGATCAGCTACAACTGTAGAGATCAGTATCACTAAGCAGAACATACCAAAAATCATCAGGTACAAATAAAAGGCAATGCTGCCTTGTCGTCTCCACAGACGAATATGAACCTCTAGTTAAAAATGATACTTGATTTTATAAGTATATTGTGAAAGAAAATAATTTTCCATGTTAAATATATTAAGAAACTCTAAATATGTTAACAAATCACAATTATAAAAAAAGGATTTTATCAAAAACTCCCTGGCCAGTTTTACCTAGGGTCATGAGATCAGATTATCAAATGTCGATTCTCGAATGGTCCACTAAACAACTTTAGATAGACCAATTTTTACGATAATGGGTGCAGGGGCAGAGAAAGCCCACGATCTTCAGTCTTTACGTTAAATCAAAGATTTAACGTGAGTTTCATTTCTTCGAAATGAAACAGGGATGAATCTACACCGCTCGTCGTTTTCACTTATATACATTTTTATCAACATACTCTTAAATAATTTTAATGCGTATCTGTAATTGTCATTGTTCGGTCTTTGCTTCTAGCAGTAGAATAGACTCAGAAAGGCCAACCGAACTAAGTTCCTAAACTTCCGATATGTGGTTCTTGTGGGAAGTCCACAGGGTAAAATCGAAAACGTGTCGAATCGAGACAACAAACAGTTGCATTGGATCTGCAATGCATCGGTT
Organism: Methanococcoides sp. NM1; assembly: GCF_900774285.1. NCBI lineage: Archaea > Methanobacteriati > Methanobacteriota > Methanomicrobia > Methanosarcinales > Methanosarcinaceae > Methanococcoides > Methanococcoides sp. NM1. The sequence goes on along the minus strand of NZ_CAAGTW010000004.1, from coordinate 55,024 downwards.
GAAAGTTCGCAGAAGCCCACAAACTTTAGTCGTGGGAGCAATCACGATATATTAAACCAATAGTCGTGTTTGTTCTAAAAATAATACATGATATAGGAGTGTTGCGACATGATCGAGCTGAAGAAAGTAATTTGCGTTCTATTAATCCTTGTAATGTTCTTTATAGTTGCAGGGTGTGTGCAACCAGATGATACTGGTGAAGACGAACAGGGTATAATTGAGGAACAGAATGAACTGGTTTCCCAAAGAGAATTTACTGCCTCACAGGTCAATTCAGCCGTCGAGTTAATAGAGGAGGAAGGAGAGCAGGCCTTCCCGCAGTTCAGGGAGAAGAACAGTCAGTGGTTCCATGATGATTTCTACATCTTTGTCTGGAGAACCGATGGAATACGTATGGTATATCCGCCCAATGTCAGCAGAGAAGGACAGGACACGAGCAATCTGGAAGATTTCAACGGTAAACCAACAGGCCAGCTGTTCATAGACATAGCTCAGAGCGAAGAAGGAGAGGGCTGGATTGATTACTACTGGCCAAAACCCGATGAGACAGAACCCTCAAATAAATACACCTTCATCAAAGCGGCATCCTTTGACAACCAGACCTACCTTGTGGGATCAGGGTTCTACGTTAATGACTATATCTATACCAATACTCTTGAAGACGTTGATTATACCCGCTATGGAAACACATCCGTTGGATATCTCATCCACCCAGCAAAAGTTGACATCGATCTGGATGTAGATTACAGCTTTACACATGTGATAATCGACACAGGAAAGTCTATTGAACCTCACAGGATGAAGAACCCCGAGGTATACTATGTTCTTGAAGGTGAAGGTGTGCTCTACATAGAAGATGTGCCATTTGAACTGAGCAAAGGAAAGCTTGCCCACATACCTACAAACTCAAAGCAGTACACTGAAAACACTGGGGATGTTGACCTTGAGCTCCTTGTTATAGACCAACCTGCCTGGGCAAAAGAGAATGAACAAATCTTGGAGTGATCTATCATTCCACCTTTTTTAAAGAGGTAAATATTTGTTTCTCATCCAGCATATTTTCTTATATTTGATCTGGAATCACCCAAGATCAGTATTTTTTTAATACTTTCTGCAAAATTACCGTTCAGCTCCAAAGTCTTCCTTAGAAGATTATACTCAATGTCATTTCCAGGAAATAGCGTGAAATCCTTGTTTTCAGCATGTATCTTATCAAGCGATGCTATCTGAAATTGACACCCCTGTTCCTCACTTGCATTAAAGGAACTTTCATTCCATTCTCCAAACTGTGAGATTTGGTCTTGCAGAATCTCATCAGCGGCAGTCCTTGCAGTAACTTCGTTTGATAATGCATCCCATAACTCATTAATATCTGATAGTGTACCTTCGACTTTTATCAACCAGGCGTCTTTGTTGGGACTGTGCTTGATTATTTTATATTTGCCGAAATAGTTAGAAGTAAACAAAAAAGGTAAAAGTTCAGACCGACCTCTGAACTTTCTCGAACTCATCCTTTATTTCCTGTTCCGGCTCCTCACCAAATCTGGTAACCAGCAGGATAGCAATGCTGGATAGTACGAATCCCGGTACGATCTCGTAGAGATCGAAGATTCCGCCTGAGAGCTGTTTCCAGACGATGACCGTGATACCACCAATGAGTATTCCTGCAAGGGCTGCATTCCTTGTCATCTTCTTTGAGAATAGTGAGAAGATGATGGCAGGGCCGAAAGCTGCACCAAATCCTGCCCATGCATAAGCTACAAGTTCAAGGACTGAACTTTCCGGGTCAAGTGCGAAATAGTATGCAAGAAGGGAGATTCCGATAACCGTGAACCGTCCCATCCAGACAAGTTGTCTCTGGCTGGCATCTGACTTGAAGAGCAGCGTGTATATGTCTGTAAAAGCAGAAGATGCCACAAGTAACTGTGAGTCAGCAGTACTCATTATGGCTGCCAGGATCGCTGCCAGCATTACTCCTGCAACGACCGGGTGGAAGAGGCTATTGACCATTACTATGAACACGGTCTCGCTTGTTGCTCCTGCAAGGAATTCGGGAACAAAGGCCCTTCCGACAAGACCGATGAACACTGCAAATACGAGGGAGATGGTGACCCATGACATGGCTATTGCACGGGACTGCTTGATCTCCTCAGGGTTGTTGATGGCCATGAAACGCACAAGGATGTGTGGCTGTCCGAAATAACCGAATCCCCAGGCCATGAGGGATACTATTGCCATCAATGAGATCATGGTCCCGTCAGAACCTGTTAATGGGCTCAGGAGGCTTGGATCGATCGTCCTTATGATATCAGTTGTCGAAGAGATACCTCCAAGTCCGTTCATGGCTGTTAAAGGTACTAATGTAATAGCAAGGATCATGAGCAGGGCCTGGAAGAAATCGGTCCAGCAGACTGCCATGAATCCTCCCATGAAAGTATAGAATATGATGGCAAGCACTCCGATGGTAAGCGCTGTGACATATTCGCCCCCGAAGACCGTGCTGAAAAGCTTACCGCCGGCAACGAAACCGGAGGATGTGTAGAAGAGGAAGAATATCAGGATGAATAAGGCTGAGATCGTTCTCAGGAGTTTGCTCTTGTCACGGAAACGGTTCTCGAAATACACTGGAATTGTGAGGGCATCACCTGCTTCCGTTGAATATTTTCGAAGCCTCTTGGCAACGAACTTCCAGTTAAGGTATGTTCCGATTCCCAGTCCAAGGGCGATCCATATCGCTTCCATTCCTGCAAGGTACGCATAACCGGGTAATCCCAGAAGCAGCCAGCCGCTCATATCCGATGCCTCGGAACTTAAAGCGGTTACCCATTTGTTCAGTTTCCTGCCACCAAGAATATAGTCGGACAGGTTCTCGGTTCTCTTATAATAGTAAAAACCGATCGCTAGCATAAAAAGCAGATATAATGCAATTATGATCGCAACACTCTGGTTTCCTGATATAATTCCCATGAATTAATGTTCTCCTGTGGACATTGGTACTTGGATTGGTCTTGAGATACGGTTTTTTTGTTATCAATGCTATAATTTTTTGTGAGGCATTAAAATCCTTGAGCAACGACTGTTGTGCAAAGCTATTCTGTCCCACATAATCTATACTTTCGAAAGGTGTATAGAGATAAGAGATGGATTCATCCGGGAACTGAAGAGGATATGGATGCATCCGTCCCCGTTATTAGTTCAAATAGACCCCCGCGCCGAGCCACCATGTATCGTCGACCTTTTGAACGTAGCTCATCTTGGGTTCAAGGGTCATATTGTGGGATGGGTTGTAGTAGTGGTAGAAGATGAAACCCCCGCCGTGCTGCGCCAGGAGGATCTCGACTCGGGTGTAATTAACCCCGTATGGATCCTGAAGCCCGGAGAGATCGGTTCCAATCAACTGGGGCTGATGGGGGAGCGCCAAGGTCGTTCCATTATAATCGAAGGCGTAGATGTAGAGATTGTCGCGTACAAACGTACCGTTCTGGTCATTGAACTCCGCGATCGCGGCATCCTGTCCGTTCGTATGAGCATACTCAATCGCTTCCCCTACAAAGGATTCCAGGCTCTCTCTTACCTGAGGATCTGTGCCCGTTCTCACGATCGGCGAATCCTCCTGAGAATCGTAGTTGCCGGCTCCGATGAACCACCCCTTGTCCACCATCATCACGTAACTGAGTTTTTGTTTGACCGTGAAGTTATCTGCAGGGTCTACATAGAGATACCGGGCGAAGCCCCCGCTGGACTGTGCGGTGGCTGCCATATCCTGGATATATGCGGTACCGTTCGCATCCGTGATGTTCCACCGGTTCGCCCCAATGATCTCGGGCTGGAATGGAAGGGCCAGTGTGGTACCCTCGGTATCGTAGGCGAAGACATAGAGTTCGCCGTCAACGAACTGACCAGTCTGGTTATTGAACTCCCGAAGAGCGGCTTCCTGTCCGTGGACGTGTGCATATTCATAAGCTATCTCGACGAATGCCACGAGTTCCCCTGGAGATACAGTGGAACTGGGGTCTGGCGACAGTGCGGCGGCCGGCGTTGCTTCCGATTGGTTCTGAGGAAGAGTGGTATCAGTGTCCGTACATCCGGCACCAAGGACAGCTATCAGCACGAGTGTAACAATAACAAGGATCGCATTAGTTCTCATATATAAGAATTAGAGTTTGCATTAATAAATATTAGGGTCCTTCAAGAAATTACATGAAGCAGAATGCAAAGAGTGATAAGCCGTTTACTCTCAATGCTCATGTGAGGGAGAGGTTGGAGAATTGGAATAAATCCGCAAGACTTCCTTAAAATAACTCGCAAGTAAACTATCTTACTAGCAGGGTATTATTAGAAAGTTTTAGGAGTTGCTTTTTCCCATTTTCCCTATATCCCCGCATAAGTAGTTCGGGATATATACAAAGAAAATATGGCAACTGGGTTTTGTGGGTGTTTTGCATAACCGATTTGAGTTAAAAGGACAACGCTAGATTTCTGAAAAGTTGGAGATGTTCTGGAAATAAAATTACTTTAAAATGTATCCTAAAAAACACTATCATAATTTAAAATTAGATTTCAAAAAATATATATGTCCAAAAAATAAATACTATATGCGTGCAAAATTATGAGTGTGACATTTAAATAACTCTATGGGGGAGTGTATATGCAAAAGAAGCAGAGTTGGATAATTTATTCTTTGATTTTATGTATTGTCTTTATGTCGGGATGTGCTGGGGAAGAAACAGTATCTCCTGCAGAAAACCTCTCTCTCAACGAGACCGCTGAATTAAACGTAAGTGAAACAGCAGAGCATGAAGAACTCCCAGCGGTTGAGGATGAGGTAACATTAAATAATGAAGGGCTTGCCTTTTATGAACTAAATGAGTATGATAAAGCATTAGAATATTTTGATAAAGCACTGGAGATAAATCCAGATTATGTTGATGCTTGGAATAACAAAGGCCTTACTCTTAATAAACTGAATGAATTTGAAAATGCAAGCGAATCCTTTGATAAAGCATTGGACATAAACCCAGATGATGCAGATCTGTGGAACAACAAAGGAAACACCATCAAAAACCTTGCTAATTACAATTCAGATTACACTAGAACTGTCACAACATACGCAAAAATGCAGGTCATTAATCAGTATAAAGAATCAATCACATATTTTGATAAGGCACTTGAGATTGAACCTAACCATGCTGATGCTTGGAATAACAAAGGCCTTACTCTTGATAAACTGAACGAATTTGAAAATGCAAGCGAATCATTTGATAAAGCATTGGAAATAAACCCAGATGATGCTGATTTGTGGAACAACAAAGGAAACACCATCAAAAACCTTGCTAATTACAATTCAGAAAGAGCTATCACAAAATATGCAATAATTCAGGCCAATGATCAGTATAAAGAATCAATCACATATTTTGATAAGGCACTTGAGATTGACCCAAACCATGCTGATGCATGGAATAACAAAGGATTTGCTCTTTTTAGTCTGTCCAGCTACCCTGAAGCACTTGAATGTTTTGACAAATCAATCGAGCTAAACCCAGATAATGCTGATGCCTGGTTCAACAAGGGATTTCTACTTTCTAGAAGACCAAATACATATGAAGAAGGAATTGATTGTTTAGATAAATCAATCGAGCTCTATCCAAATACTGCTGACGCTTGTGCTGACGCCTGGTATTACAAAGGTATTACGCTTATGTGGCAGCCAGAGCCCCCCGATTACTATGGGGCATTAAACTGCTTTAAGAAGGCACTTAAGATAGACCCCAATCATGAAGAAGCTAAAAGAGGTAAACAAAAAGCCGAATTCTTCATAGAATTTGAGAGAGAATTGAGGAGAGTTCAATAAATGTCGCTCTGCAAAATAGTAGAATGTAATAATAGGTTGTGTATACAACTCACACAAACGCAGTGTTTTTTCAAAGGGATGATCGAATAAACAGTGGAGTGAAAATGTTAATAGCCTCTGAATATTTCACATCAACGTGACTAAATATTATAATGTCAGACTTCTAAGTGAGTTTGGGTGTACTGACATTAATTTTCTTACCAAAAAACAGCTGTAAACGGGGGTTTCGGCTGTAATTAATTAAATAGATAAAATATAAATGATTTTGTGGGGGCGTACAAATGAGAATAAAAAAGAATATGATGATTTGTTTTGGAATGGCTTTAGTATTAATGACCATTGGAACAGCATCCGCAGGCACATTCACGGTGAACAACAGCACAGGACCAGTAGCAGATTTTACTTCGATACAGGCTGCTGTAAATAATGCAACTACAATTGATGGGGATGCGATTCTTGTCTACCCGGGAACCTACACCGAGAATGTGTATGTGAACAAGGAACTAACGGTCATCTCACAGTCTGGGATTCCGTTTGATACCATTGTCCAAGCTGCCGATCCAAACAATCACGTATTTTACTTGACTGCAGACAACGTCACTATCAGCGGCTTTAATGTGACAGGCGCAACTGGTGGTTTTGGAATAGGTCTTGGTGGACTTGAGGACTGCACTATTGCTGAAAACAGCTTATCGAACAACAATTGCGGCATCTGGCTGAATTCTTCCAGCAACAGCACGTTGAGCAATAACACCGAATCGAACAACTTTATCGGCATCGTTTTGGTCGAGTCCAGCAACAACACGCTGAGTAGTAACATTGTGTCGAATAACTTTTGGGGCATCTGGATGGAACAGTCCAGCGATAACAACACGCTGAACGATAACACCGCATCGGACAGCCTTGGCGGCATCTGGCTGAATTCTTCCAGCAACAACACGCTGAGCAATAACAATGTTTCGGAAAACTTGATCAGTATCAGTCTAGGAAAATTCAGCAATAACAACATGCTGAGCAATAACACTGCAAACTCGAACAACTTTATCGGCATCGGTCTGTCGGAATCCAGCAACAACATGCTGAACGATAACACTGCAAACTCGAACGCCGATTGGGGCATCATACTGTTGAATTCCAGCAACAACGTGCTGAGCAATAACACTGAATCGAACAACAATTGCGGCATTTATCTGAATTCTTCCAGCAACAACACGCTGAACGATAACACTGCAAACTCGAACAACCTTTTCGGCATCGCTCTGTTGAATTCCAGCAACAACACGCTGAGCAGTAACATTGTGTCGAATAACTCTGACGATGGTATCTATCTTGAGGATTCCAGTAACAGTCTCATCTACAACAACTACTTCAACAATACAAATAACGTTGAATATAATGGCACCAATTCCGGGAATATCTGGAACATTACCAAGACTGTTGGAACAAACATTGTTGGAGGTTCTCTCCTTGGTGGAAACTACTGGGTACATCCTAATGGAACAGGATTCAGTGTTGACACCGCAGATTCCAACAAGGATGGAATCTGTGACGAGCAATGCAACCTCTCAGAAACTGAATTTGACTACCTGCCGCTTAGTATTGTCGTTGACAATCTCCTGCCAGTGATCAGTATAACCTCGCCGGCGGATGGATATTCCACAACGGCAAGCTCAATTGCGGTCTCAGGTCTTGTCAATGGCACCGGATCGCTGCCATTGGTTACAGTGAATGACATTGCTGCAGAAACCACAATTCTAAATTTCAACGGCACCTTCACGACAACGGTACCTCTGGTCATGGGTGCTAACACCATTTATGCAAACGTTACCGATGCCGCTGGAAACACCAACACAACATCTGTAAATGTTACACGAACTTCCTCCGGCGGTAACGGCGGTGGCGGCGGTGGAAGTGGAGCAACCGGCGAAGCCTTTGAGAACATCGCATTAAAGGAGGTGAAAACAGAGAACATCGTGGGTGGACTTGAAATTAGCTATGCCTTCGATGAAGAGCAGAATGCAATTCAGTACATCAACTTCTCTGCACTGAGAAATTACGGAAGGGTTTCAGCAATTGTTGAAGTGCTTAAGAACAAATCTGCAATGGTTGATGAAAGTGCTCCAGGTGTTGTCTATAGCAACCTTAACATATGGGTTGGTAAATCAGGATTTGCTACTGAAGATAATATTGCTGATCCTGTAATAGGTTTCAGTGTAGCAAAAGCTTGGTTGATAGAGAACGGCATTGATGAGAATTCAATAGCATTATATCGTCACAGTGAAGGCAAATGGAATGCCCTAAATACCATGAAGGTCGGAGAAGATGATTCATACATCTACTTCGAAGCAGAAACTCCGGGATTCTCACCATTTGCGATAGTCGGTTTTGCAGAAGAAGATGAAAGTGTATCCATACAAGACAGTACACCACCATCAGAGGAGGCTATCTCTGCAGCCGAGGATGAGGATACACAACCAGAGCCCAAGGGAATACCCTGGATCTCAACAGGATCGTTGATCCTGATATTGGTTGGAGTGCATCTGCTAATGAGGAAGAGAGGTTAACACTTCACTTCCTCTTTTCTTTTTTATGACGTTGTCAAGTTTTTTGGTGTTAGAACAGAACTCCGACATTCGTGAAATCTCGAATTGATTTCATCATAGCCTTAAACTCAGCAGTAACCTTCACCACATTTCCAACCTATCTCTGACATGAGCATTGAGAGTGAACGGCTTATCACTCCTAGCATTTTTCTTCATATAATGCAATGTTCCTTTTGAGAAACCCACCTTCTTCCATTCAGTGTATGGCATATCAATGATCTTCTTCCTCAATAGATCCATCTTGAGATCTTCCAATAAATATATATTAAATTGAACACCTTTTTTTAGTGGGGAAATGCAATTCGGGGTATTGCAGATTTTCTGAATCAATACAATATTGACGTTTATACTTATGCTGAAATATTGATGAAGAGAAATGATACAGAAGATCAGTATCTGGCAGAAAGGTTATGGCCAGTTCATGTGCTATGACCAACCTATTGCACCCTGCAAGCAAACTGAACAAGTAGCTTCAATAAAATATTGAGTGAAATTTAAATATTTCATAAATGACAACGGGAGGAAAACAAATGAAAAAAATAGATTTCAAAGGGCCAAGAGATATGCACAAATCAAAATGTACTAACTGCGGTCAGGAAACAGAAGTGCCTTTCGTACCGGACCCAAACAGACCGGTATACTGCAGGGAATGCTTCCAGAAACACAAACCATCTAAAAAAGACTAAGTGGATGTGAATAATAATATTTTTTAAAGATCAATGTGAAATGTGCGGTTAAATAGAATATTTCTATCATGATCGCACGATCTATTTTTGGATTAATTTTTAAATCAATTTTTGCTTTAAGCAGTCTTGAGGATCATAAACAAGACAATATTAGTTCTAATTCATTCCTTTCAGTCACATAAACAGGCATCATAAAATATTTTGTTTTATTCTCTTTGGATAGTGTTATGTGCTCCACTTATCAAAGTTTGGTTTACATTCACTGATAAATTCCAAGATGGAACCATTTCGCACTATTTTAAGTATCATCAATTCTGTTATGAATCACGGAGTTGCACTACAATGGATGTCCCTGAACTTATCAATGTTATCCGTTCCTCGCGCAGGTATGAAGGCCAGATCGTTCATGTCGAAACGATTCCTTCAAAGGAGCCGGAATACGGGGAGGTGGCACTAAAACCATTGATAATGTATGGTCTCAGTGAAATGGGCATTGAGAAACTTTACACTCATCAGGCAGAGGCCATCGGGACAGCAAAAAGAGGTGAGGACCTTGTCCTGTCCACCAGCACAGCAAGCGGCAAATCCCTGTGCTATATGCTTCCTATCTTCGAGACATTGATGGAAGATCCAAATGCAACTGCTCTTTATATTTCACCCCTGAATGCACTGGTCAATGACCAGCTTGATACATTCAGGGACTTTCGTGATCTCATGGGCATCGAGATGAACATCAACAGGTTCATCGGTACCATGTCCTCTGAGGAGAAATCCGCTGTAAAGTACGGGAATCCCAGGATAATGTTCACAAATCCGGAAATGCTCCATTTGAGCTTTCTGCAATGGAAGCACCAATGGAAGAAGTTCCTCTCGAACCTGAAGTTCATTGTTCTGGATGAGAGCCATTCCTACAGCGGTGTCATGGGAAGCAATATGGCAAACCTGCTCAGGAGGCTTAATCGTGTTTGTGATCATTACGGATCAAAACCCCAGTACATCTGCTGTACAGCTACCATTGGAAATCCGAAAGAACACACTTCTGCCCTGATAGGCAAGGATGTGACACTGGTCAATAAGGATGGTTCAGGTAGTGGAATGCAGAAGTTCATTTTCTGGAATCCTCCTCTTTATTCCCGTTCACGCTCCAATAATTTCACTCTCCGGAAAGCAAGTTTCGGTGAGACTGTCGATCTCTTCACCACTTTTGTACAGAATGACCTGCAGACCATTGTCTTTGCAAGATCAAGGCAGAAAGTTGAAAGGATGTACGTTGAAGCAAAGCAGAGACTTGAGCAGCGAGGTGACCAAAAGACCATCAGTCCTTACAGGGGCGGCTATCACGGGAACGAGCGTGAAGCAATAGAAAAGGGACTTTCGAACGGGAACATCGCAGGTGTCATCTCGACTACGGCTCTTGAACTTGGTATCGATATAGGAGGTCTGGATGCCTGCATCATGGATGGGTTCCCGGGAACCATAATGAGTGCAAGACAGCAATCCGGCCGTGCAGGACGTGGGAGTCGTGAAAGTGTTGTTGCCCTTGTCGCGGATTCCAATGCACTTGACCAGTATTACATGAGAAATCCAACTGACCTTTTCAAGAAGGATTGCGAAGAGGCTGTGATCAATGTCTCTAATCGTTATATTCAGGCTGGCCATCTGCTCTGTGCAGCAAGGGAGATCGCATTGAGACCGGAGGATGAGAAGTATTTCGGCAGTGATTTTGCCGAGATAATGGAAGTGCTTGAAGAGGAAGGATTGCTTGAAGGTGAACGTGAAAAACGTTGCACGGACGGCAAGGCACACATGCGTGTATCCATCAGGGGAATTGAAGGCGATGGTTATACCATTTTTGAGAAAGGAAGCCGTGCTCCCCTCGAAAAGGATATTGGCAGACTAAGGGCATACAGGGAAGCTTTCAAGGGTGCTGTCTACATCAATAAAGGCACTCCTTATTCTGTTACTGAACTTGACCATGAGAAACAGATCATCCGGGTGGAGAAGGCAAGGGATGGCTATTACACAAGGTCACAGGTAGCTTCAGACATACATATCGTGGACGTGATCGATACGAAGCCTCTTCAGACCTGTGATGGTGTCACTGTTGGTTTTGGTGATGTTGATGTCACTCAGCAGGTGACAGGCTTCAAGAGGTTCAGGCAACGTACCGATGAGGAGATCGGCCAATCATCCCTCACGATGCCGAAGTTCAGCCTTGAGACCGAAGCCCTCTGGCTTGAGCTTCCTGAGGATTTTACTGACCTTGTGGAAAAGCATGAGAGGGATTTCAATGGTGGCATCCATGCCATCGAGCATGCCATTATAGCGATGTATCCGCTTCATCTTCTTGCCGACAGGAACGATGTGGGTGGAGTGTCCACTCCTGAACATAGTGACCTGCAGAAGAAGAGCGGGATCTTTGTCTATGACGGTCATGCCGGAGGTGTCGGGTATGCTGAAGCAGGTTATGGCAGGATCGTCGAAATGCTCGAAGTGACACTGAAGGCCATTGAGAGTTGTTCCTGCAGGGACGGATGCCCAAGCTGTATTCAGTCCCCTAAGTGTGGTAATAACAATAATCCTCTGGATAAGGATGCAGCAATAATGATCCTCAGGAAGATGCTTGGCAAACCTGAATACATCCCGAAGAGGAAGCACTTATCTGAGATCTCAAAGCAGAGGCCAGGATCTCCTGCTTTGAACAGGCAGAATGAGAAGAAGGACCAGAATGATCCTGCTGATGCATTGAACAGGGCAAGAAGGAAACTTAAGCGTCAGGGGTCCGGATCCGCTGCTGAATGGGTTAAAATGGGGATTGCTGCCGGAAGGGATGAGAAGGATCACAAGAAGGCATGTGATTGTTTTGACAGGGGCTTGCAACTGGAACCGGATAATAGTGTCGCACTTTCGAACAAAGGGATCACATACATCATGATGGGAAAGCATACGCTAGCATTACAATGTTTTAACAGATTGCTGGACCTTGGTTATGGGAAAAGTCATGTGGTCTGGAAGAACAAGGGTACAGCTTTGCGGCTTCTTGGAGACCGTGCCGGTGCCATTGAAGCATATAATGAAGCCCTCAGGTTAAAACCGGATGATGCCGGGACAAAACAAATGAGGGATAAATTAAGGGAAGCTGATAATGCCCTATATGGCCGCGATGACTTATAACAGAAAAATTAAACAAAAATAAAAAAAGCATGACAGATCTACACTTTTTTTGTGGATAGGTTCATGCATTACTTCACTTTTAGTTGATTGATGTTATTTTGAATTTTGAACAAGACATTCAGGCGAACATCTCATTCACAGCTTCCACGAGATCGTGAAGCCTTTCCACAGGGATTCCAATGATCATCTCATTTTCTGTGATGTTTGCGAATTTCCTGCTTCCTCCGCATCCAACTGTTACACTGATCTTGCCTTCCTTGTATGGAAGGACAACTCCGTCTGCACAGACACTCTGGATGCCTGCAAAGCTTGCTTCGACCCTGCCACCGAACTTAAAGAGAAGTGCCTGGGAAAGCTGCATGACCTGCTTTGGTGAAGCGACGATAACAACAACATCAGGCTTGAATGTTACTGTCTCAAGTGGGCCGTAGAGGGCCGCTTTTGTGGATCCGGGTGCTACTTTTGTAACTTTTTCCATTGTGCGTCTTGCTGCATTGATGGTGCTAAAACGCTTGAGATTATAGTAGGTGTCCCCGGTAGCCAGTTTGTGTGGCATTTCCTGCAACCCCATGACAGCAGATCCTCCCTTGCACATCTGATCATCTGCTGTGGAGTAGAACTGCTTTCCGGTCTTCCTGACAATGTCTACCATCTGGCAGTGTCTTGTTTTCTCATCTATTTTTTCAATGCCTTCAGGGATATCGTGGCCTTCCGGAATAAGTGAGACTGCAACCGGTTTTGTTTTAAGGTTGAGCTTTTCGGTCAGTTGAGTTCCAAATTCGTTAATTTCCTTGATGTCCATATAGATCACTCTGTATTATATTCGATATAACTGCTCATAACAACTTTATTTTTGTAAACAGTGTTGCTGATAGTTTTTAAGGTGGTTTATTTCGGTTGTGCTGCAAATGTACACAACTGATTTTATATAAGCTTTACTACGGAGCATTCCTGCAAGAATAAGAGCAAATCGTCTTTTCAGGCGATCTTATGTTTCAACATTAGCAAAAACAGAATAAGATACTGATAAGGGAACTAAAACAGAAAATAGCGACTATTAAGGCATTTGATATCCCTGTAGAGAAAATACGTGTTCTACAGGGCATCATTGTGCTTGATGTTTAGGATCTCATCCAGTCGTTCCAGACTCCGGCTTTCATTTCCAGGATATTCGTAATGTCCTCAAGCTGTTCTTCAGGAATACCTACAACCATTTCATCGTCCTTGAGTCCTGCATTCTTGGCAGCACCGTCGCAGCCAATAGAGATGTTAACTTCTCCGGTGGTGTAAGGTGAACCGGTAGCATCGGCACATGTGGACTGGATACCTGCAAAGTTTGCAGTCATACGGCCACCACGTCTGTAGATCACAGCATGTGCGATCCTTCTGGCCACCAGGGTGTTTCCGATCACGATAATAACATCAGGTTTTGTTGGTGTGCTGTCCAGTGGAGCAACGATGGTTGCAACGGTCGATCCGGGAGCAGGTCTTGGCATGTTGTCTACAACACGTTTGGCGACACTCAGGGATATTTCCTTTCCCAGTTTATCGAAATACAATTCCCCAGTTTTGATCTTGTCAGGGTAGTCCTGTAATCCTATAGCTGCAGCACCACCTTTGCAGGCATGCTCATCCATGGTAGCAAAAGTGACCTTATCATCGAACCTTGCATCCTGAAGCATCTGGCAGTATCTTCTTGGATTTTCTATCTTTTCTAAGCCTTCAGGAATGTCCTTTTCTCTTTTCAATAATGATATTGCTACTGGTTTTCCGTTAAGTTCCAGTGCCTCAATAAGTTTCTCACTCATTTTTGCATAATCCATGTTAATACCTCTGGAATTTGTACTTGTATCGGGGATAAAATTTCATCTATCCCTGGTAATTACATATTCTATAATCTCTCATCGATGGGTAAATATATAGGCCTTTTTAGTAAACTTTATATATTTCCTCTCATCTGAGTATTATACAACAAAAGGATAATTCGAAATGAGGAAATTATATGAAGATATGTGTAACAGCCACAGATAAAAATATTGATGCAGCAGTGGATCCACGTTTTGGAAGGTGCCCGTACTTTGTCGTCGTTGATCCGGAAACTATGGAATTCAAAGCATTTGACAACACGGCAGCTTCAGCATCAGGAGGAGCAGGTATACAGGCTGCCCAGAACATTTCTGACAAAGGGATCAATGTTCTCCTTACCGGTAACGTCGGTCCTAATGCCTTCCCGATCCTTTCCGCAGCCGGAATTAAAGTAATGACCGGAGCCAGTGGCTCAGTTAAAGATGCGATCCGCCAGTACAAGGAAGGTCAGTTGAATGAAACTGCTGCTCCGACAGCACAGGCACATGCTTCTATGGCTGCACCCGGCAGAGGAATGGGTGGACGTGGCAGGTCTGGCGGGTCCGGCAGAGGTATGGGAGGCGGCGGTGGAGCCGGCAGAGGCGGAGGAATGAATCGTTAAGTTCAGTACTATGAGGTGATCAGATGAAAATATGTGTACCTTCAAGTGGTAAAGGCGGACTCGATGATCTCGTTGGCCAGCATTTTGGCAGGGTACCGACCTACACCATAAAAGACACTGAAACGAATGAAATTGGAACGATCGAAAATAAAAGTGAACATATGGGAGGAGTGGGGCTTCCTCCAGAGCTCCTGTCACAGGCAGGAGTTAATGTCATGCTTTGTGGGGGACTTGGGAACAAGGCTGTACAGCAATTCGAACAGTTTGGCATAGAAGTATATGTTGGTGCTAAAGGAACAGTAGGAGAGGCTATAATGGCATGGGAAGCCGGAAACCTTCCAAAGGCCACACGTGAAAATGCCTGCCAGTCCCATGAACACCATCACCACCACTGAAAATAAAGCGTAAAAAACTAGAAAGAGATGAGACCAATGTCAGAAGAATATAAATGGTTTTTAAAAGATGCAGTTGTCGATACTGGTATGTGTACATTATGCGGTGCCTGCGCTGCGGTTTGCCCCTATGAGATAATCGAATTCGATGAGAACGGGCCAAAGTTAAAGGAAGAATGCTACAGGAACGGGGAAGGCGCCTGTAAGGATGTTTGCCAGCGGGTTATGACAGATGCAGCCCGTATCTCAATGAACGTGTTCAATTTCAAATCACTACCACCATCGCCTATCGGCCAATATCAGAAGATCGTTTCTGCAAGGGCTACAGATCCGTCAATAGCTGAAAAAGGTCAGGATGGCGGAGCGGTGACCGCGCTTCTCGGATACTGCTTTGACAATGGTCTTATCGATGGTGCTGTCACCACTGCAGGTTTTACAAAACCGGATTCCTGCCTCGTTGCAAGCAAAGAAGAACTCCTGGATACCCAGGGTGCCAAATATTCAGCAGTTCCTGTGATGGCTGCACTGCGCCAGAGCAAGGATGAACTGAAAAATGTCGCAATGGTAGGTGTTCCATGCCAGACATACGGAACCAGAAGGACACAGTTCTTCACAGGCTTGAACGTTCATCCGGTGGAAGTCGGAATGAATGGTGAAAAGGCTGACATTCCAAATATACCATATACGATCGGTCTGTTCTGCATGGAGAACTTTAACTATGAAAAGTTATCCGAGCACATGACAAGCATAGGTATCGATCTGGACAAGATCAGAAAATATGCTATCAGACTTGATGAGATGACCGTTTCCACCGATGACGGGGAAATTGAGATCTCCCTGAAGGACATCGCTGACTGTGTATGGGATGGATGCCGTATCTGCAGGGATGCTGTTTCCAAAGTTGCAGATATATCAGCAGGACATGTTGGCTCATCCACCGGCTGGACCACTTTAATAGCCCGCAATGACAAGGGCCTGGAACTTCTTGAAGCAGCTGAAAAAGCAGGCTACATAGAGACCATCGATGATGTCGATATCAGCATGATAGAGGACTTTGCAGCTATCAAGATGAGAAAGTTCAATAAAGAGCTTGATAAACGTCTTGATGATGGAAAGAAAGTGAACTTCTACTGGGTACGTGATTATCCCGGCGTAAGACCAGAGGTAAATGGTACGAATTTCGTGAAGATCAAAACCAACTCCGGTATCGTGCAGCATGATTACATTGCCAGGGTTGCTGAACTTGCAGAGAAGTATGGTGACGGTACACTTGAGCTTACTACAAGGAAGAGCGTTGAGATACAGGGTGTCAAAGGCGAAAATGTCGATGGCCTGATGGCCGATGTCTATGGCAGCGGACTGAAGACCATTGGAATGGGTTATGCCAATGCCTGTCCGGGAATGGATTACTGTCCTGAGGGACTTGTTACTACCAAGGACCTTGCAAATGAACTTACAATGCAGTTCGCCCAAAAGCTCACTCCACACAAGATGAAGGTCGGTGTGGCCGGATGCCCGAACAGCTGTATCAGGGCAGAGAGCAATGACATAGGTATTGTAGGTCAGCTCCGTCCTAAGGTCGATCTGGAGAAATGTACCGGATGCGGAAGATGCAGTGAATTGTGTAAACTGAATGCTATCTCTGTGATCTCAGGAAAAGCTGTCATTGACAGGGACCTCTGCATCAACTGTGGATGGTGTGTTAGTGGTTGCCCACACGAGGCTGCTGTTGAAGAACAGAAAGGTTATTCTGTCTGGATCGGCGGGAACGATGGAAGAAGGCCAACTAATGGTGTTCTCCTGAAGGCATTCTGCACAAAGGAGGAGATCCCATCTCTTGTAGATAAGGTGGGTAAGACCTTTGTCAAATACCGAACTAAACCCGGAAAGGAACGACTTGGTAACATCATTGAACTGGTAGGAGAAGGTCAGTTCATCAGTGAAGTTCTGAAGGAATGATCACAACGAAAGGTCCCGATGAGGGATCATTTTTTCTTTTTTTATTGTTTATTAGTTATTGGGAGAATATAATGTGGCTGTAAAAGAAAAACTCTGGTTAGGTGTGCAGGCTTCAAGGAATTCTACTATTGCACTGGTTTTTCTTGCAGCAATAAAAGGTATCGTAGGGTTCTATTCAGGCAGTTCCTCCCTGATCGCAGATGCGATCCACACATCAATGGATATCTTTACATCCCTTGCAGTGTGGATCGGGTTAAGGCTAAGCCTGAAAAGTAGCGGGGAGCACTTTCCCTATGGGTACTACAAAGCAGAGAATCTGGTGGCTCTTTTTGTCTCAGTTATCATCATATTATCCGGGGTCGAACTTGTGCGTGGAGCCCTGAAAACTATAAAAGACCCTGTCGAGCTGGAATTCCAGGGACTGGCGCTTGGAGCGGCTGTGTTCTCTGTAATTACTATCTATGCCCTTTCACAGTATAAGTTCAAAATAGGAAGACAGATAGGTTCACAGGCACTGATCGCGGATGCTAAGCATTCATATACGGACGTATTCAGTTCCATGGTCGTTGTTGTTGCTATTACCGGTTCGATGTTTGGCATACACTGGCTTGACAGTGCCGGGGTTCTTGTTATATCATTGATCATCTTCAAGCTCGGGATCACAACAGCAAAGGAATCGGCACTGACCCTGATGGATGCATGGCTGGACAGGGATTCTATCGAACGTATCAGGCATACAGTGGACCATATCCCCGGCGTTAACAAGGTTGATGAGATCCGGCTTCGGAGATCCGGTCTTGTGGTATTTGGGGAGATGCAAGTAGAAAGTGCAGGAGAATACGACCTGAAAAGAGTGGAAATGCTTTCCGCTGAGATCGAAGAGGCGGTTAAAAGTGAGATCCCAAATCTTGAACATATTTCAGTTGATGTAAAACCCGGAAAAATATCCGTGCTCAGGATCGCGATCCCTGTAATGATGCCAGAGGGATTACAGTCGAAGCTATCCAGACATATCGGAAAAGCTCCCTATTATATTTTCATCGAGCTGAAAGACAACGAAATAATGAGCTGGGATATTGGTGAGAACCCTGCTGCCGATCTGGATAGAAAAAGAGGTGTAAAGACAGCGGAGTATCTGGAAGAACAGGGTGTTAATATTGTCATCGGAAAGGATATCGGGGAAGGCCCATTCCACAGATTCCATGACAGCTTTATCAAACTGTTAGAGATGCCGGATGATGTGGAGGATGTTGAAACACTTATTGGAAAGATCCCTGAGCTGAGTGTGATCACGTCTCCTACAGAGTAATATAATCTAGAAACTGGAGAATTTATAAATGAAAATTGCGATCGCAAGTGGAAAAGGTGGAACCGGTAAGACCACCATAGCAGTCAATCTCGCACTCTCCCTAAAGGATGCGCAGCTGTTCGACTGTGATGTGGAAGAACCTAATTGCAACCTGTTCCTGGGATACGATCTTGAGAAAGTCGAGGATGTGAATGTTCCGACACCGGTTATTGATAAGAGTAAGTGTGACCTTTGCGGCAAATGTTCTGAGTTTTGCCAGTTCAATGCCCTTGCCGTTCTGCCTGAAGATGCAATGATCTTCCCAACACTCTGTCATGGATGCGGTGGATGCAGTATTGTATGTCCGAATGCAGCTATCAGCGAGGTGGACAGGAAAGTCGGAGTTATCGAAGGTTCGGCGAATGAGGACCTCGTGTTCTATCAGGGCCTGTTGAAGATAGGAGAACCCATGACATCACTTGTGATCAAGGCCCTGCAGGAACATATCGATAAGAACACGACTGCCATCATCGATGCACCTCCGGGTACTGCCTGCCCGGTCATTGCTTCAGTGAAGAATGTCGATTACTGCATCCTTGTGACCGAATCGACACCTTTTGGGTTCCATGACCTGAAGCTTGCTCTTGATGTGATGAGGATATTGGGAATACCGTTCGGTGTGGTGATCAATCGATGCGATATCGGTGACAACAGGGTGGAAGAATACTGTATTGAAGAGGGGATCCCGGTCTTGATGAAGATCCCTTACGATCGTAAGATCGCAAGGTTGTATTCGCAGGGAATTCCCTTTGTTAATGAGATGCCGGAGTGGAAGGAAAGATTTGTCAGGCTTTTCAGGGATGTTGCCTCACTATATGAAATGAGGGATCGCCCTGAACAATGATCAAAGGAGTTGATATTAATGGTAAAGATCGGATTGGTAAGATGTGAGATGGCTTCAAGGTCCTGTCCTGGCACCTCTTGTTTTAAGGCGATAAAGAACGGGACAGGGACACTTGAAGAATTCAAGGATGAGGATATTGACATCATTGGCATGGTCACATGTGGAGGATGTCCGGGCAGGGATTCGATAAGACAAGTCCGGGAAATGGTAAGGAGAGGAGCTGAAGTGATATTCCTCTGCACATGTACGATAAAACCGATCCCTAATCCTCCCAAGTGTCCTTATGCTGAAGAAATTGCAGAAGCGATCAGGAATATGTGTGATGTCAGGGTCATCATGGGAACACACTGATGTTTCCTGAAATTTTTTGAGATGCTCGGAGAAATTACATGAAACAGCTTACTATAATAAGTGGAAAAGGTGGTACAGGAAAGACTACTATCGCAGCAGCTTTTGCTTCGCTTGCAGAAAATGCGGTGATAGCTGATTGTGATGTGGATGCAGCCGATATGCACCTGATATTGGACCCGCAGATAACTGAAACAATCGATTTCTATGGCCTGAAGGAAGCATCTATTGATGACTCCCTGTGCATTCAATGCGGCCTGTGCAAAGAGAATTGCAGGTTCGATGCAATTACCGATGATATCAGGATCGATAGCTGCGAATGTGAAGGCTGTGGAGTATGTGCTCATATCTGTCCTGAAGGAGCCATAACGATGGTCGAAAGGAAAGCAGGAGAAGCCTATCTTTCTGAAACCAGGTTCGGACCAATGGCAGATGCAAAACTCGGTGTAGGAGAGGAAGCAAGTGGTAAACTGGTAGCGTTTGTCAGGGAGAATGCCAGAGACCTTGCTGAAAGATATGGCAAAGACCTGATAATCATTGATGGTCCGCCCGGTACAGGCTGCTCTGTGATCGCTTCCATTGCCGGTGTTGATATGGTTGCGGTCATAACCGAACCCAGTGTATCAGGAATTCATGATCTTGAACGGGTTCTGGGCGTGGCCGGGCACTTTAATATTCCGGCTGTGGTCTGTATAAACAGGCACGATATAAATGAAGAGAACACTCGTGTTATTGAAGATTATTGCAGGGAAAACGGGATCGATGTTGTGGGAAAGCTTCCTTTTAGCAGAATTCCGACCGAGGCAATGATCCAAGAAAGAACGGTGATGGAATATTCAGATGATGAACTGTCAAATGAGTTCTCAGAAAAACTAAAAGAGATATGGGAAAACATTATGAGAAGCCTGAACTGAAATGTGGTTTATGTTTTCAGGCTATGCTCTCATATAATATTACATAGTACGCTTTACCGCAAGCATCCTGTCAAGTGCCTTTTTTGCTTTAAGCCTTGTTTCATCGGGAACTGTGATTACATATTCCATTTTCTCAAGTGCATTGAGCACTGAATCAAGGGTTGTGATCTTCATGTTAGTACAGACAGTGAACTCGGACACGTAGTAGAACTTCTTGCTAGGATTCTCTTTCCTTAACCTGTGTAGCAAACCGTTCTCAGTTCCGATGATGAACTCTTTTGCATCAGAGCTTTTTGCATAGCTGAGTATTCCGGTAGTGCTTAGAATCTCATCTGCAAGGTCCAGTACTTCTGTCCTGCATTCAGGATGTGCAAGGAACAGGCTATCTGGATGCTCTTCTTTTGCTTTGAGCACGTCCTGTGCATGCATCTGGTGATGGGTCGGACAGAAGCCTTCCCATGTAATGATCTTCTTGTCAGTGAAATCTGAAACATAGGTGCCAAGATTCTTGTCAGGGACAAAGATTATCTCGTCCTCTTCAAGGGAGTTGACCACATCAACGGCATTTGCCGATGTGCAGCAAATGTCACTCTGGGCCTTGATCTCAGCAGAGGAATTCACATAGCAAACCACGGCTGCATTCGGATGCTTTTTCTTCTCGTCGTCAAGTGAGATCACATCGACCATTTCGGCCATCGGGCAACCTGCATCTTTTTCAGGCAGAAGTACGGTCTTTTCCGGGCTGAGTATTGCAGCACTTTCTGCCATGAAATCCACTCCACAGAAAACGATGACATCGGCATCTGAATCGACCACCTGCTGGCTGAGACCCAGGGAATCTCCGGTGAAATCCGCAATGTCCTGCACTTCCGGACGCTGGTAATTGTGGGCGAGGATAACTGCATTATGTTCTGCTTTCAGGGAATTGATCCTGTCAATTATATCTTTCATTTCCTGCATATTCCCACCACATCATAATTTATATTGCATAGTATATCAAGATTCTTGGATTTTTATAAGGATAATTATACCCAATTATGCTTTTTCGTTTTTATAAATATGGGTAGCATTTATGTATGGTATATTTAAGTATGTTAACGGCGTTAACTAACCGACTGACACTTTAAGTAGTTTGCGCTAACAAAAAAATATTGGAAAAGTATTAATCTAATAATTGCACATTTCATTATGGGAGTGAAAAAATGGTTGAAACAACTATAAAAGTAGAAGGCATGTCCTGTGGACATTGCCAGATGACTGTCACAAAAGCAATATCAGGTGTTGAAGGCGTTTCTTCTGTTAACGTTGATCTGGAGAAAGGAGAGGCTAATGTCTCTTATGATCCAGAGGCAGCAGATATTGATACAATTAAAAAAGCAGTCAACGATGCCGGCTATAAGGCCTAATTCCTGCCGGATGCCTGCCTGCAATCCACCTGCCAATTTATACTCTTGCTTTTTGCTGTCTGACAGCACTGATCAAATGAACCCTATTTCTTTTGGTACAATAACATGAAAACTACGATCGATGTTCATGGAATGACCTGCATGCATTGTCATGAGAGCGTGACAAAAGCAATTTCCTCCCTTGAAGGTGTGGAAAGTGTAGAGGTAAGCCTTGAGGAGAACAATGCTACTGTCAGTTTTGATCCTGCAAAGGTAACCCTTGATGAGATCAGGCAGGCAGTTACAGATGCCGGTTATGAAGTAGCTGAAGACATCGGTTCAGAGGAATCTGTAGAGGTACCGGAAAAAGCGAAAGAGGAAGCTCAACTTTCATCCATGCAGGCTTCGACAGAAATCTCTGCAAAGTCTTTGACAGAGACTTCAATAAAAGATTCGACAGAAAAAGCTACCGAAGAACCGGCAGATTCCACACTGAAAGTTACCGGCATGACATGTGCTGCATGTGCATTACGTATAGAAGATGCTTTGAAGAAACAACCCGGTGTCCTTTCGGCAACTGTTAACCTCCCGCTTGAAAAAGCATCCGTAACATATGATCCAAATGTCATGACCGTTAGTGATCTTGAAGAGACGATCAAAGATACGGGCTATGGCGTGCTGAAGGATGAGATCGATCTTGATGTGGGAGGCATGACCTGTGCTGCCTGTGCATCTAACATCGAGCGTGCTCTCAGGAAGATAGATGGCGTAAGCAATGCCAGTGTAAATTTCCCGATGTCCGGTGTGCATGCTGAGTATGATTCCTCAAAGGTTTCCGTAGCTGACATGCTCAATGCTATAGAAGGGATCGGCTATACGGCATCTGTAAAGAAGGAAGGAAGACCCGTTGATCGTGAACAGGCTGCAAGGGACCTGGAGATCACCCACCAGAGGAACAATCTGCTGATAGCTTTCCTGCTGACAATTCCGATCGCTCTTGGTGGAATGAGTGGCGGGTTCCCACAGTATCTTTATTTTGTACCTCCTATACTTGCTGACAGGGGTGTGCTTTTCGTTCTTACTACCATAGTAATGGCCTTCCCCGGAAGACAGTACTTCGTCGGTGCCTACAAAGGGCTTCGGCACGGCTCTGCTGATATGAACCTTCTTATCGCAACGGGTACTGGTGCTGCTTACACAATCAGTGTTGTGACAAGTTTCATCGATCTTGGACCGGGATACCAGCATACTTTCTTCGATTCAGCTGCAATGCTGATCACATTCATAACATTTGGACGTTACCTTGAAGCAAAGGCAAGAGGCAGGACATCTGAAGCCATCAGGAAGCTCATCGGATTACAGGCAAGGACAGCACGGGTTATCAGGAACGGTGAGGAGATCAAAGTAGCTGTGGAAGATGTGGTCACAGGAGACATTGTTGTTGTCAGGCCGGGGGAGAAGCTACCGGTGGATGGTATCGTAACCGAAGGCTCATCTTCCATCGACGAATCCATGATCACCGGTGAAAGCATTCCTGTTGAGAAGAATATCGGCGACCAGGTGATCGGAGCTACTGTCAATGGTACCGGTTCTTTCAGGTTCAAGGCTACCAAAGTAGGTGCTGATACTGCACTTGCACAGATCATCAAGCTGGTAGAAGATGCACAGACATCCAAGGCACCAATTCAGAGAATAGCTGACTTTGTTGCCGCTCGTTTCATTGTTGCAGTTATTGTGATCGCTCTCCTTTCATTCCTGTTCTGGTTCTTCATCGGATACAACATGTTCGATGTTGCACAGTATTCTGTTATCACAAGTCCGTTCCTGTTCTCCCTTCTGATCGGGATCACAGTTCTTGTGATATCCTGTCCCTGCGCTGTTGGACTTGCAACACCGGTAGCCATAATGGTAGGTACAGGAAAGGGAGCTGAGAATGGCATACTTATCAAGGGCGGTGAAGCACTTGAGGTCAGTCGCAAGATCGATACGATCGTATTTGACAAAACAGGCACGCTCACAGAAGGAAAGCCTGTACTAACTGATATTATCGCTTTTGGAGAACACACAGAAGATGAAGTGCTTTCCCTTGCAGCTACTGCAGAGAAGGGATCAGAGCATCCCCTGGGTGAAGCTATCGTGAACGGTGCTGTAGACGGTAGTGTTCCTATCCTTGATGTTTCATCCTTTGACTCCATCCCGGGCCATGGAGTAAAGGCAATGATCAAAGAACAGGAGATACTGCTTGGTACCCGAAAGCTCATGGCTGACAACAACGTTGACGTTTCTTCCCTTACCGGCAGGCTTGAGGAGCTTGAACATCAGGGTAAGACCGCCATGCTTGTTTCAGTTGATGGCAATGCCGCTGGTATCGTAGCGGTGGCAGATACCCTCAAGGCGAATTCCGTAGAGGCTGTTTCCAGGCTCAAGGAACTGGGGCTTGAGGTTGTGATGATCACAGGAGATAACAGCAGGACAGCATCAGCTATTGCAGCAGACGCTGGTATTGATCGTGTTCTTTCTGAGGTGTTACCTGAAGACAAGGCAGCGGAGGTCCGGAAGCTTCAGGATGAAGGCAGGATCGTTGCAATGGTCGGTGACGGTATCAATGACGCTCCTGCACTTACCCAGGCAGATGTAGGAATAGCCATGGGAGCCGGTACAGATGTGGCTATTGAGTCGGCACAGATCGTGCTTATCAGGAACGACCTGCTTGATGTGGTAGCTTCCCTGCGCTTAAGCCGTCTGACCATGCGAAAGATAAAGCAGAACCTGTTCTGGGCCTTTGGGTACAACAGTCTTGGAATTCCAATAGCAGCAGGCATTCTCTATCCTGTGTTCCATCAGATACTTGTAACTCCTGCAATGGCAGCGGCTTTCATGGCCATGAGCTCGGTATCTGTTGTGACGAACTCATTGCTGATGAAAAGAAGCAGGATAAAATAATCGTTGAAGTGGCATGTTTTAGGCATGCCGATCCTTTTTTTCTTAATTTGATAACTACGGATCAATTCGAAGTTTAGACAATTCTTTAATAAGTTAAACTCCTATTGGAACATGTCGAAAGACGATCACGATCATAAAGGAGAAATTGATATGAAGAAATATTTCGCGTTTGCCACACTCGGTCTGCTGTTGCTCAGCATGACAGCAGCAGGTGTTGCTGTTGCCATCTCTGAGCCGGTGGCCGAGGGACCTGTACTGATAGCTGAAAAGATCGCTGCTGATGGATATTATCAGGACATGATATATCCTGAAGCTGGAAGAGAGATCGTTCCACTATATGTTGATCCGGGATATTCCTATCTTACAATCAAACCTGGCGAGTCCGATGAAGTAACTGTTGTAATATACAACCATGGTGAAGAGACAATAGCTATCGAGCCATATGTTGCACCACAGTTTTACAGCGATAATATGCTTGATGAGGACTGGGTCACCATCTCACCTGCAAAAACTGAACTGGAGACGGGCGAAAAGCAGGAGTTCACTATCAAGGTATCAGTTCCTGAAGATGCTGAACTTGGCCATTACAGTGCGAACGTCTTCTTTAGCGGTCTTGAGGGAGATGTAGCTTCCCTGTATCCGGGTTACAACGGAGCACTCGAGCTTTCAGTGAATGTATGGTTGCCACCAAATATGGAGATATCTAATTCATACATCAGTGACCGCGTGGAAGCAGGTGCTGAGTATGAGTATAGCATCAAGCTCAAGAACGTTGGTGACAAGGCAATTTCCATTGATCCCGAGTTTGAGGAGATCGAGGATGAATGGTACAGATACAGTTCACAGGTCTCCCTTGATGAGAAAGATGTGACCATCACAGCACCTTCTGTTATCAAGCCAGGAGAGAAAGCTGTTGTGAAGGTAAAGGTAAGGATCCCGGCTGATGCAGAAGGAAGTGTCAATGGCAGGATCAACCTGAACATCGATGACAGGACCATCACTGAATGGAGCCAGAAGGTAAGCATGAACTTCGATGTCTGGCAACAACCAGATGAGCCATTCACAACAACTTTCAATGCAAGAACTGATGATCCTATTACCATCAAGGTATTCTCAATGGATTACAACTATGGTAGCAGCAGCACATCTTCTACAACACCTTCCTTTGATGTTGTATTGAAGAACGCAAAAGGCGAGGTCAGACCAGTACTTGTAAGCACAAGCTACAGTGGCTCCGTAAGTCTTGGACAGCAGTATCCTGTCCCTTACAGGATGGCAATGGATGAAGCTGTCAGCAGCTATATGGAAGTTGAATCTGTGATGAGTGAGGATATGGAACAGCCTGATGTATATCAGCAGGGTTCGACCGGATATTCAGAGACATATCGTGTTGACAGTGGTGTCGGTGAGTGGACACTCGAGATCATGCCACACAACACAGAGAACTTTGAATATTCGATCAATATTGGTCCGACTGAATAAGACTCTAGATTCGCATCCCGTAGTGTGTCATGTGCTAACATGACACCCGGTACTTTTTTTAACTTCCTGTATGTTAAAATACGGAAAAGGATCGCAATATCAAGTTAAGTTGCTTGAATATTGTTTCTTTCAAAATTCTATTTTATTTTGTAAGTATCTTCCTTATTAACCAATAAAAGTTGATATCATGCAGGAAAAAATAAAGGAAATCTCATCACGTATCCATGAATTGCGCGAGCTGTCAGAAATCAGTGTAGAAGAAATAGCAAAATATCTGAACATCCCTGTTGAAACCTATCAGCAGTATGATACAGGTGAAACTGATATCCCTGCCAGTATACTTTTTGAGATCGCACAGTTCCTGAAAGTGGATATGACGCTACTTTTAACTGGCGAAGAACCACGCATGCATATTTTTACTGTTACCAGGAAGGACAAGGGTCCCACTGTTGAGAGAAGGAAAGCTTACCAGTATCAGAATCTTGGACCAAATTTCATACACAAAAAGGCAGAAACTTTCCTTGTTGAGGTTGAAGCCGGATCAACAGATGCTGAGAATTCCATGAATTCGCATCCGGGACAGGAGTTCGACTTTGTTCTTGAAGGTACCCTGAAAGTGAGGATACATGATAATGAGATCGTTCTTGAGGAAGGAGATTCCATCTATTTTGATTCCAGCTATGGTCATGCAATGGAAGCCCTTGGAGATAAACCTGCAAAGTTCCTGGCTATGATCATTTGAAAAACATATAATTGAATCCAAATTTAAGAATTGATCTATTAGAAATGGAAAACGGTGTAAATATGTCATCTTTTTTAGAAGAATATGTTTCACGCACGGAATTCGAATCGTATGATGACTACAAGGAGAACTTTAAGATAAAGATCCCCGGGAACTTTAATTTTGCATACGATGTTGTCGATAGGTACGCAAAGGAACAGCCTGAGAAAATAGCCCTTGTATGGTGCAATGATGATGGTGAAGAACTGATCTATAATTTCAGGGACTTGAAATACTACAGCGATAAAGCTGCAAATCTCTTCAGAAAATATGGCATCAAGAAAAGCGATGTTGTAATGCTGACCTTGAAGGGCAGGTACGAGTTCTGGATCTGCATTCTTGCCCTGCACAAGATAGGAGCTATCGCACTTCCTGCTACCCATATGCTGACAACCAAGGATGTAACCTACCGTATCGAACTTGCAAAGATCAAGATGGTAGTAAGTGCTGACGATGAAGGCCTTATGGGCTACATTGATGAAGCACACAAAGGTTATGAGGATGTCCTGCTCCACAAGGCTGTCCTTAATGTTGAGAAAGAGGGTTGGATCAATTTCAAAAAGGAGCTTGAAGAAGCTTCTGAAGACTTTGCTCGCCCGGAGGGCGATGAAGCAACAAATAACGATGATATTTCCCTGTTGTATTTCTCATCCGGAACAACCGGTCTGCCAAAAATGGTTCAGCATGATTTCGCCTACCCACTTGCCCACATAATCACTGCTAAGTACTGGCAGAATGTGATGGATGATGGATTGCACCTTACAGTAGCAGACTCCGGCTGGGCAAAATGTGTATGGGGCAAGCTCTACGGTCAGTGGATCTGTGGCACTGCTGTCTTTGTTTATGATTATGAACGTTTTGATGCAAAGAACATGCTTGAGATGGCAAGCAAGTATGGTGTGACAACTTTCTGTGCACCGCCTACTATCTACAGGTTCCTCATCAAAGAAGATCTTTCACAGTATGATTTCAGCAGCCTTAAGTACTGTGTGGTTGCCGGTGAACCATTGAACCCTGAAGTGTATGAGAGGTTCCTTGAGTTCACAGGACTGAAACTTATGGAAGGTTTCGGCCAGACCGAGAGTATAGTGACCATTGCAACTTATCCGTGGATGGAACCAAAACCGGGTTCCATGGGAAGACCATCACCCGAGTACGATATCCAGCTGTTGAACCTTGACGGGAAGCTCTGTGATTCCGGTGAGGAAGGAGAGATCGTCATCAATACTTCCAAAGGCAAACCAATAGGTCTTTTTGCCGGATATCGTGCAGATGAGGAAAAGACCAAAGCTACCTGGCATGATGGATATTATTATACAGGTGACATGGCATGGAAAGATGAGGATGGCTATTTCTGGTTCATCGGAAGATCTGATGATATCATCAAGAGCTCCGGTTACAAGATCGGTCCTTTCGAGGTAGAGAGTGCACTGATCGAGCATCCTTCTGTGCTTGAATGTGCCATCACCGGTGTACCGGATCCGGTTCGTGGCCAGATCGTTAAGGCGACCATTGTTCTTACCAATGGATATGAGCCAGGTGAAGAGCTTAAGAAGGAACTGCAGGACCATGTCAAGAAAGCCACTGCACCTTACAAGTATCCAAGAGCTGTGGAATTCGTGGATGAGCTTCCAAAGACCATTAGTGGTAAGATAAGACGTGTCGAGATACGTGATCACGACAAAGCAACAAACAGATAAACTTTGATTACTTCATGTCAGGAAGCTAAAAGGTTTCCTGATGTATTTATTAATAAATATTAAAGATATTCTGATCTGAGAATATTGTAAGATCGATCATTTGAGATCATATTTATCCGTTCATTGAGTTGATATTATGTCTGAGAATAAGGAAAAGATGCAACCATATCCTGAGCTGAACATTATTGAATGTAAAGGATGTGAAAGATGCGTAGCTGCATGTCCTAAAGATGTACTCTTTATGAGTGAACACATTAACGAGCGCGGCTACCATTATGTTGAATACAAGGGAGAAGGATGCATAGGATGCGGAAATTGTTACTACACCTGTCCTGAGCCACTGGCTATTGCTGTGCATATCCCGATCAAGGAAGAATAAGCCAAAAAAATGAGGTGATATTTTATGGCTACACAATTAATAAAAGGCAACTCCGCAGTTGTCATTGGTGCTTTATATGCCGGTTGTGACTGTTATTTCGGTTATCCGATCACACCTGCAAGTGAGATCCTGCACGAGGCGTCCCAGACATTCCCGAAGCTTGGAAGGAAGTTCGTACAGGCAGAATCAGAAGAAGCTGCAATTAACATGGTCTATGGTGCAGCATCTGCCGGACACAGGGTTTTGACGGCTTCATCAGGTCCTGGTATGAGCCTGAAACAGGAAGGTGTATCATACCTTGCAGGAGCAGAACTCCCATGCGTGATCGTGGACATCATGAGAGCAGGTCCGGGTCTTGGTAACATTGGTCCTGAACAGGGAGATTACACACAGGTTGTAAAGGGTGGCGGACACGGAAACTACCGTAACATCGTCATCGCACCAAATTCCGTCCAGGAAATGTGTGATCTCACAATGAAGGCATTTGAGCTTTCAACAAAGTATCGCAACCCGGTTGTAGTGCTGGCAGATGGTGTGCTTGGTCAGATGATAGAGCCACTCAAGTTCCCTGAAACTGCAGAGGAACCTGCTATTGACACTTCATGGGCTGTTTGCGGAACAAAAGAAACACGGAAGAACCTTGTTACATCTATCTTCCTTGACTTTGACCAGCTTGAGGATTTCAATTACAAACTTCAGGAAAAGTATGAGACCGTCAAGGAAAATGAGGTTGATTACGAGGAATACATGATGGAAGATGCATCCATTGTGCTGGTTTCATATGGTATCAGCAGCAGGATCTGCCGTTCAGCTGTGGAAGCTGCAAGAAAGGATGGCATCAAGGTAGGACTTTTCCGTCCGATAACATTATTCCCATTCCCTGAAAATGAGCTAAAGGCCCTTGCAGATTCAGGAGATAAGACCTTCGTTTCTGTCGAGATGAGCAATGGTCAGTTGATAGATGATGTACGCCTTGCTACAGGTTGCAGCAGGCCTGTAGAACTTGTGAACCGCATGGGTGGAAACCTCATTACAATGGATCAGGTCATGGATAAAATAAAAGAAATTGCTGCAAGGGAGGAATGAACATGGCAGAAAGGATCATTGGAAGACCAGCCGGAATTTATGAAGAGTTCCCACGCAAAGGCGGAGCAGCACCAACTGCAACCCACTATTGTCCGGGATGCGGACACGGTATTTTGCACAAACTGATCGGAGAGGCTATGGAAGACCTTGGTATCCAGGACAGGAGTGTCATGATCAGTCCTGTAGGATGTGCAGTATTTGCTTACTACTACTTTGATTGTGGAAACCTCCAGGTAGCACACGGACGTGCACCTGCTGTAGGTACCGGTATGTCAAGGGCACAGGACAATTCTGTTGTGATCTCCTACCAGGGTGATGGTGACCTTGCATCTATCGGTCTTAATGAGACCATGCAGGCAGCGAACCGTGGTGAGAAGATGGCTGTGTTCTTTGTGAACAACACGGTCTATGGTATGACCGGTGGCCAGATGGCACCAACAACACTGATCGGTGAGAAGACCGTTACCTGTCCTGATGGAAGGGACCCACGCTTTACAGGATACCCTATGCACATGTGTGAGCTGCTGGACAACCTCAGGGCCCCTGTGTTCATAGAACGTGTTTCAATATCTGATATTGCACATATCAGGAAAGCAAAGAAAGCTGTCAGGAGAGCTCTTGAGGTTCAGAGGGACGGCAAAGGATATGCATTCGTTGAAGTGCTTTCCACATGTCCGACCAACCTCAGGCAAAATGCTGAGCAAAGTACTGAGTTCGTGAACGAGATGATGGAGAAGGAATTCCCGCTCAGGAACTTCAGGGATAATTTCGATGAGACTGAACCATTATAGCGCTCTGAGAGCGATTTCTCCAAGAAAGGAATCGATGAACTCTACAGTCTCGATAGCAGTGCATCTCCTGATGCAGTACAGGACCCTGACTTTGGCCAGGTGCTCGTAAAGATCGCCGGATTCGGCGGACAGGGTGTTTTGAGCATGGGACTCACACTTGCACGTGCAGGATGCCGTGATCAGCGCTACACTTCCTGGTATCCGTCATACGGACCGGAACAGCGTGGAGGAACTTCCAACTGTTCAGTTGTGATCTCAGGAGACTCAATTGGTTCACCTATTGTTTATGGGTCAGATGTGCTTGTAGCGCTCAACCAGCCATCCCTTGAGAAATTTGCAGGGGATGTGAAAGAAGGAGGTCTCATACTCTATGATGACACCGTAGGTGAGTTCGATGCTCCTGAGGGAGTAAGAGCAATTGCAGTACCTGCCATGCAGATAGCAAAGGACGCAGGTTCAGTAAAAGCTGCAAATACGGTCATGCTCGGTGTGCTCATGGCACAGGGAGATAGCCGTCTTCCGGAAAAGGTCTTTAGGGAAGCTATAGAGGATACGTTTGCAAGCAAACCAAAGCTTATCCCTATGAACCTGGATATCCTTGAAGCCGGTGCAAAATGGTCTACAGAAAATTTTAAATAAGTTGCCGGTCATTTCCGGCTAACTTTACTTTTTAGCGACCATGATAAGAATCGTTCACTTTTTGATAGCTTTCATCGTATTCACTATAATAGCTGTTGCTGTAACAGCTTTGCTTCAGGAAAGGATATTTTTCTCTGTGTTCGTAGGACTCCCTGCCGGCACAATTGCAGGAGTTGTTACTTTCATTTACCTCAGGGTGAAAAGCAGAGAGCAATAAAGGTAAATTAAATGGATCGATCCTGTCCATATCAATTGAAAATCGATCCATTATTGAAGCTTTTAACTACATCATTTAATTAGCTAAAGTCATGGTCATATGCATTTTCTCCATGTATTGCCCAATCCAGTCCCAGACATTCATGCTCTTCTGAGACTTTGACCGGTGTTATAATAGTGTCGATCAATTTCAGCATCATGTATGTGAATACAAATGCATAGATCGAGGTTCCTGCTACAGCGGCAAACTGGATCATGAGGAAGGTCGTCCCTCCATATATCAATCCATCAGCACCTGCCGGATTTATTGCCGTGGATGCAAAAACACCCAATAGGATCGTTCCTATAACTCCTCCCATTCCATGTACACCCCATACATCAAGAGCATCGTCCCATCCAAACCTGTTTTTGATGTGAACGGCGGAGTAACATCCAATACCTGCAACGATTCCCATTATTGCAGCAACAGGCATTGATACGTACCCGGCAGCAGGGGTTATTGTTGCCAGACCGGCAACTGATCCTGTCAATAATCCTATGAATTTGGGCTGACCTTCTTTTTTCCATTCTATGATCAGCCATGTGATAGCTGCAAATGATGCAGATATATCTGTGTTTATAAATGCTAATGTTGTGATCCCATCCAGGTTAAGCTCACTCCCTGCATTGAATCCGAACCATCCAAACCAGAGTAAAGCTGTACCAATAGCAACAAGTGGAATACTATTTGGGTTTGATTTTTTATCCATCCTGGAGCCAACATAGAATACCGATGCAAGAGCTGCAGATCCTGCAGTTGCATGGACGACGATCCCTCCTGCAAAATCAAGCACTCCCAGTGTTGCCAATAAGCCACCGCCCCATACCATATGGACGAATGGGTAGTAGACAAATATCTGCCACAATACCAGAAAGATCACATATGCTTTGAAAGTGACACGATTGACGAATGCACCGGTTATCAGAGCAGGAGTAATGATCGCAAATATCATTTGATATGAAACAAAAACGATCTCAGGGATCATTCCATTACCTGAAAATACAGAGTCCATTGTTACTCCGTTCAGGAATATCTTATCAAAGTTCCCAATGATCCCTCCCTCTCTGTCATATGTGCGGCAACAGTTTATGGATTGAACTATTCATTTTGTCCGAAAAATAGGGTATTTATCGGACAACAACATGAATTTTCGGACAAAATCAGCATTTTTCGGTCAGGTTATAAAACAGGGTTACAGTTGTTATTTTTCAAGCATTGTGGGAGCAATAAATAAACATCAAAAATTTAAATCCTTTTTTAGAGTAAAAGCAGGTTTGATCTAGCTTTCTGTTCACACAGTTACCATATTTGTGCGATGTGTTTATATACATTTAACTGAAATATATTGTCAATGTTAGAGAGGTGTAAAAGTGACTGAAATTAAGTCGAAATGGAATATTGTCAGTCTTATGATATTCTTTACAATACTTGGGTTTACATACCACATCGGTCAGCTACTCTGGGGAATAGTGATGATAGCCACTCTTTTCTGGATATTCATGCTATGTGACTGCCTACAAAGAAACACAGATAATTTCCCCCGCAAAGGAGAGCATGACAAATTGATCTGGTCGCTTTCGATTATCTTCCTGAATTTCATAGGTGCAATCATGTATTACTTCCTAGTCAGGATGCAGGAGAAGGGGGATGGGATAAACATGAATGAAACCATCGAATAACAATAATAACTTGATTTTTCGGACAAAGCGGCAATTTTGATGAAATTTTAATATCGCACATTTACAACCAAATGATGATTTTTGTCCGTACAATAGTCGGAAATAGCTTACCGACATGCGATTTGACCACAAAGTAGGCTATTTGACTATAAAGTAGGGTAGTTGACCACAAAGTAGGGGACTTTATGGGCAAGCCCTACTAAAAATGGAAAATAATTATTGATCCTGGACATTAGTAACAATAAAAACAACGATCAAATTGATCATCTCATGTGATATTTCGCCAGAACCCAGGAATTTCTATGCCCATACCCATGTTCATTCTGGTATTTGCCTGTCTGTTCCGGAAAAGGAATAACTGGGTTTCTTCCTTTTTCTGTTTCTCATTAACATCGAGTGGGTAATTTTAACGTCCTGCAAGCAAATATTCGCAATTGTAAATTATCTTCCTGCACAATCCTTTAATTGTGATGTGATATTTTTGCTCATTCGATTGCGATTTGCATTAGTTATTTGAATTCCATGACGCTTGAAAGGTAGATGTAAATAAATTTAGTTACCCACTCGATGTTGAGGAGATCCCTTTTTCTTATTTTCTTTTTTTAGAGATTTTAAGCTATAATGAGATGTTTTGATTATAGTTGCCACTATGATCAATAACTTAATCAATTAAACAATCGATGAATAAATGTGAATATCAGATCAAAAAAGTAATTCTAATGGTAAATTCACCTTCTCATCTTTAATTCACTTTTCAGGTGAATAAATGAAAGTTATAAACTTACCATTAGCTTAAAATCCAATAAATTAACTCACCACGCTCAAAGGATCTTCTTTCCGGCATCATCTCCGGATTTACATTCGAAGACCTCGGTGATATTCATGACCATAAGAGCCTTTGCAGGGAACTTGTCTCCCTTTGCCTTTGCGCCAGCATAGGCTTTCTCATAGTCATCACCGCTTGTCTTGATCTCGACATCTCCCTTGATCTGGAAGCAGCCACCGACCTCAGGTCCCCAGACAAAGATAGATGCAACCGGGTTCTCATCCAGGTTCTGGCGGGTCTTCAGGAAATAGTTGTCTGTTATCCAGATAGTTTCATCATCTGCCAGCTGGCACATGCCGATAGGGATGACATTTGGCATTCCTGCTTTTGATGCTGTTGCAAATGGGAATATCTTTACTTTGGAAAATGCTTCCTTCATATCTTCTGTTAGTTTAACCATCTAAATCACCATTTCTAATAAATAATAATGATCTCTTCTGAGACCTTAAAGAGAGGACACGCTACACCTTAATAAGAATTTCTTATTTGTTGCGTGGTTTTGTTATCAGAACAGCTTGTCAAGGAAATACTGGTGAATTCTCATATCCTCAGTAAGCTCAGGATGGAATGCCAGTGCCAGAACATTATCCTGCTCGGCAGCAACGATCTTGTCATCAATTGATGCAAGGACATTTACATTCTCTCCTGCCTCAAGAATAGCCGGTGCCCTGATAAAGATCGCATTGTATGGTGAATCAAGTACTGATACATCAAGGTCGATCTCGAAAGATTCGAACTGCCTTCCAAAGGAATTCCTGTTGACCTTTATATCCATCAGTCCAAGCAGGTATTGATGCGTTTTCTCTACCTGTGAATCTCCGGACTTTGCAAGAAGGATCAGGCCTGCGCAGGTACCCAGGATTGGAATACCGTTCTCTTTTGCCTGCTTTATCTCCTCGTCAATGCCTTCCCTGAGGATCAGGCGGCCAAGAGTTGTGCTTTCCCCACCCGGGAATACAAGACCGTCACATGTAGGAACTATTCCTTTGTGCTTGATTGTAACTACCTCGGCAGTCTCGCCACGTTCAGCGAGTGCTCTCTCAATAGATTCTACATGTTCGGCAACATCGCCCTGAATAGCAATTACACCTATACGCATCATAAACACCGTAAAAAAAGAAAGAAAAAAAGAAGGTTACCAGCCGCGTGTCTGGAGAACCTGATCATCCGGAATAGTATCCACGCTGATTCCTTTCATGCCTGCTCCGATACCTTTTGAGATCTCTGCGAGCACTTCAGGATTGTCATAGTTGTTGACAGCCTCAACGATAGCTTTTGCCATCAATGCAGGGTTCTCTGCCTTGAAGATACCTGATCCGACGAAAACACCGTCAGAGCCAAGTCTCATCATGAGAGCTGCATCAGCAGGAGTTGCAACACCGCCAGCTGCAAAGTTCACAACCGGAAGACGCTGCATCTCTGCGGTCTCCATGACAAGCTCAATGGGTGCTTCGATGTCTCTTGCAGCCATAATAAGCTCTTCCTTTGTCATGCCCTTAAGGGTCCTGATCTCACCCTGGATCTGCTTCATGTGGCGTACAGCTTCCCTGACGTCACCGGTACCAGCTTCACCCTTTGTACGGATCATAGCTGCACCCTCGTTGATCCTTCTGAGTGCTTCACCGAGGTTACGTGCACCACATACGAAAGGAACTGTGAACTGTGTCTTATCGATATGGAAGCTTTCATCAGCAGGTGTGAGTACTTCTGACTCATCGATCATGTCAGAGCCAAGTGCCTGCAGGATCTCAGCTTCAACGAAGTGACCTATCCTTGCTTTTGCCATTACCGGAATTGTTACGGATTCAATGATGTCAGCAGTGACCTGTGGGTCTGCCATCCTTGCAACCCCGCCTTCCTTCCTGATATCGGAAGGTACAGCGTGGAGTGCCATAACTGCAACAGCTCCTGCTTCTTCAGCGATCCTTGCTTCCTCAGGAGTTGTAACGTCCATAATAACGCCGCCTTTCTGCATCTTTGCAAACCCGCGCTTGATAAGTTCGGTACCATGTCGTAATTTTTCAAGTTCCATAAGATCATCCTTCTGTCGATTTAGTGTACTAAATATAGTCAATGCTTAAAAGTGTTTAGTTCGTGTCATTCCTCATACTTAATTCTTGCAACACCCACGACCTTGTCGCCGGAGCGCACATTCATTATTTTAACACCCTGTGTGTTCCTGCCCTGTGCACGTATGTCTTTCACAGGTATCCGGATAATGATCCCTTCAGAGCTGGTAACCATAACCTCATCGTCCTCATGAACGGCCTTCACATTTATGACCGGACCATTACGCAGACTGGTTACTATGGTAATGACACCCTGACCGCCTCGTCTCATTCCACGATACTCATCAAAGGAAGTACGCTTTCCGTATCCGTTCTCAGTTATTGTGAGCAACTTGCTTTCCGGATCAACGATGTCCAGGCTTACCACAACATCACCGCCGGCAAGTTTCATACCGCGAACACCTCTTGCAGTTCTTCCCATTGAACGCACATCGTCCTCAGAGAACCTGATGGCCTTTCCATGCCTTGATACCATCAGTATTTCCTTTGATCCATCGGTAAGTGCCACATTGACCAGATCATCACCGTCGTCAAGGTTGATAGCAATAATACCTGCCTTTCTAACGTTGCTGAAATCAGATAACTGGGTCTTCTTCACAGTACCCAACATGGTAGCCATGAACAGGTATTTGTCATCCTCGAACTCCTTTACAGGTATCATTGCAGTAACGGATTCGTTCTCTGCAAGTTCTAGCAGGTTGACGATAGCCTTACCCTTGGATTGCCTGCTTCCCTGCGGGATGCTGTAGACCTTTAGCCAGTGTACCTTTCCACGGTTCGTGAAGAACATCAGGTAATTATGGGTGGATGATATGAAAATGTCCTCAACGAAATCCTCTTCCTTGGTCTCCATACCAATGATGCCCTTTCCTCCCCTGTGTTGCTGGGTGTAA
This sequence comes from Methanococcoides sp. NM1, assembly GCF_900774285.1. Lineage (NCBI taxonomy): Archaea > Methanobacteriati > Methanobacteriota > Methanomicrobia > Methanosarcinales > Methanosarcinaceae > Methanococcoides > Methanococcoides sp. NM1. The sequence continues at coordinate 17,529 of NZ_CAAGTW010000004.1, read as the reverse complement.
GTATCCACTGGCATCCTTTTGATATAACCGCTATTTGTGATGGTTACAACAACATCTTCCACAGGGATAAGGTCCTCATCCTCGAAATCAACATGGGAACCTGTGATTATTGACCTGCGTTCATCTGCGAACTTGTCACGGATCTCCTGTAACTCTTCCTTAATGATGGTGTATTTCCTTTCATCGCTGGCGATGATATCCTTCAGGTCACCTATGAGCTTAATGAGTTCTGTGTGTTCATCCTCTATCTTCTGCCTTTCCAGTCCTGTCAGACGCTGCAGGCGCATATCAAGGATAGCTTTTGCCTGTATCTCATCCAATCCGAACTTGTTCATCAGACCGTTCCTGGCTTCCTCTACGGTCTTTGAACTGCGAATAAGTTCGATGACCTCATCAATATGATCAAGTGCGATCATCAGGCCTTTGAGTATGTGTGCCTTCTCCTCAGCTTTTCTCAGGTCGAACTGGCAGCGTTTGAGGATAACTTCGATCCTGTGTTCCAGGTATATCTGAAGTATTTCCTTGAGAGTCAGTTCCCTTGGAATGCCGTCCACCAGTGCAAGATTAATGATACCGAAAGTTGTTTGCATCTGGGTGTGCTTGTAAAGCTGGTTCAGGATCACTTCAGGATTAGTGTTCCTTGTAAGTTCGATAGCAACACGGATACCGTCCCTGTCAGACTCATCACGAAGATCGGAAATACCAACGATTCTTTTCTCCCTCACAAGTGAGGCAATGTTCTCGATAAGTTTGGCTTTATTTACCTGATAAGGTAGTTCCGTTACGACAATACGGTTCTTGTCGTTCTTCATCTCCTCGATGGAGGTCACTGCACGCATCTTTATAGGGCCACGTCCGGTCTCATATGCAGACCTGATACCCTGGGTCCCGAGAATTGTAGCGCCTGTTGGGAAATCCGGACCTTTGACTATTTCCATGAGCTCCGGGATCGTAGTCTCCGACTCATCAATAAGTTTCAATGTGGCATCGATCACTTCACCAAGGTTGTGAGGTGCCATATTAGTGGCCATTCCGACTGCAATACCGGTAGAGCCGTTAATAAGAAGGTTAGGTAGCTTTGCAGGTAGTACGGAAGGCTCCTTGAGGGAACCATCGTAGTTCGGCTTGTAATCTACGGTTTCCTTATCAATGTCTGAGAGCATCTCGTTAGAGATACGGTCCATGCGGACCTCAGTGTATCGCATTGCTGCTGCTGAATCACCATCGATCGAACCGAAGTTACCCTGACCGTCAATAAGTGGATACCTTAGGGAAAACTCCTGTACCATTCTCACAAGGGAATCATAAACTGCAGTATCACCATGAGGGTGGTATTTACCAAGAACGTCTCCCACTACACGGGCGGACTTCTTGTAGGCCTTGTCAGATGTGATACCTGCTTCCTTCATGGCATACAGGATACGTCTGTGTACTGGCTTGAGACCGTCACGTGCGTCGGGTAATGCCCTTCCCACAATAACGCTCATTGCATAATCGATATACGAGTTCTTCATCTCGTCCTGTATAAGCACCGGTACGATCCTTTCGCCTGTATCGGTAGGCCGGATGTCCAGAGGTGCTTCATCTTCTGGCTGTACATCTGTAGGATCATTGTTCATATTATCTGCCATCTTATCTCACCTCACACATCCAGATTGACAACTTCCTTTGCATGCTTCTGTATGAACGCTTTACGCGGTGCAACCTCATCTCCCATGAGGATAGAGAATACCTCATCGGCAGCTACTGCATCTTCCATGCTTACCTGCAATAATGTCCTTGTCTCAGGATTCATTGTGGTTTCCCATAGCTGTTCAGGATTCATTTCACCAAGACCCTTGTATCTCTGGATACCGGTTCCTTTTTCACCGATCTCTTCAAGCTTTGCTGCCAGTTCCCTGTCAGAGTAGACATAATGTTCAGCCTTTCCTTTCTTTATACGATAAAGAGGAGGCTGGGCGATGTAAACATAACCGGCATCGATAAGCGGTGTCATGTACCTGAAGAAGAAAGTAAGTATAAGGGTTCGTATGTGTGCACCATCAACATCGGCATCGGTCATGATGATGACCTTGTGATAACGTGCTTTTTCCAGGTTGTAATCCTCTCCGATACCTGTACCCATTGCAGTGATCAGGGAGAGCACTTCGTTGTTCTTAAGTACCTTTGCAAGACGTGCTTTCTCAACATTGATGATCTTACCCCTGAATGGCAGGATCGCCTGGAACTTACGGTCACGTCCCTGTTTTGCTGAACCGCCTGCAGAATCTCCTTCCACAAGATATACTTCACTTACTGTGGGATCCTTCTCAGAACAGTCTGCCAGCTTTCCGGGAAGTGTGCTCACTTCAAGGGCGCTCTTCCTTCGGGTAAGTTCACGTGCTTTCTTGGCAGCTTCCCTTGCACGCCTGGCATCCAGTGCTTTCTGGAAGATGATAGTTGCTACCTTTGGGTTCTCTTCCATGTACTCTGAAAGTCCTTCTGAGACCATGGAATCTACGATACCCTTAAGCTCGCTGTTGCCAAGCTTGGTCTTTGTCTGCCCTTCGAACTGTGGTTCTGTTAGTTTCACGCTGATAATGGCTGCAAGCCCTTCACGAATATCCTCGCCTGAGAGCTTTTCATCACCTTTTACCACATTGTTCTTCTTGATATAGTCATTAGCAACACGTGTGAGTGCTGTCTTGAATCCGACAAGGTGGGTTCCACCTTCATGTGTGTTAATATTGTTAGCAAAAGAGTAGACGTATTCCCCATAGCTGTCAGTGTACTGCATGGAGATCTCGACTATGGTCCCTTCTTTCTCGCGTTCGAAATAGATAGGCTCTTTGTGAAGCGGGGTCCTGCTCATGTTAAGATGCTCGACAAAGGATATGATGCCTCCTTCATACTCAAAGACATCCTGTTCCATTTCCTCCGGCCTTGAATCCGTTATGCTGATACGGAGCCCCTTGTTGAGAAATGCGAGTTCCCGAAGCCTTGTGACAAGGGTGCTGTAAACGAACTCGGTCGTTTCAAAGATTGCACTATCGGGCATGAAAGTGCTCTTTGTTCCAGTACCTTCTGCATCTCCGATAACAGATACATCAGAAACAGGTTTACCGTACTCATAACGCTGATAGTATAATTTACCGTCACGTTTTACCTCAACTTCCAGCCATTCGGAAAGAGCGTTCACCACGGATACACCGACACCATGAAGACCACCTGATACCTTGTAGCTGCTCTTGTCGAACTTTCCTCCTGCATGCAGGACCGTGAGTACGACCTCAAGAGCTGATTTCTTGTATTTCGGATGTGTGCCTACCGGAATTCCACGACCATTATCCACAACGGTAACAGAACCGTCTGTATTGATGGATACGTCTATTGAATCACAGTATCCTGCAAGTGCTTCGTCTATACTGTTATCGACGATCTCGTACACGAGGTGATGAAGTCCTCTGGTGTCTACACTTCCGATATACATGCTGGGTCGTTTGCGTACTGCTTCCAACCCTTCAAGGACCTGAATGTGTGTTGCATCGTAATCTTGCCTGTCACTCATCGCGATTTTCTCCATGTGATGTGGCTTTTAGCTCTTAAATAAAATCATTTATCCTGTAAATGATATTTGTAGATAATAAGTCAGTCTGAATTAATTTAGTTTCAATTTACCGATATTGATTTTCATCTAAATAATTTGCTCGTACTATGCATTACATGTATATAAAGGTATGATTAACAATCAGGTTTATTTATGCGCCAAATTTGCTTAAATATCGGATATGTCGGGATACGGGCAATACCGATATAAACGATCAGATAATATCGGATATGTGTAATTATGACCAATACCGATACTTCCTTGATCAGAAAAGATGTCCTATTACGCATCGAAGAAAAATACGACCTTCTAAATTCTATGCGTCCGCTTTCAGCAGACGTTCTCGATAGATTGCATGATGAAATGAAGATCATGCATACATACCATTCGAATGCTATAGAAGGCAATACTCTGACGCTTTCAGAGACAAAACTTGTTCTGGAAGAAGGTCTTACGATTGGTGGGAAATCACTAAGAGAACACCTGGAAGCAAGTAATAATGCCAGGGCTTTTGATCTGATAGAAGAACTTGCAAAGGACAAAAAGCCGATAGATCACATATTGGTCCAGCAGATACATGAGATCGTGACAAAGAACATACTGGAAGATGCAGGAAAATATAGAACAAAGAATGTAAGGATCACAGGTGCCACAAAAACTTCTCCGGATTGGTCCAAAATTGTTAAAATGCTGGATGTGCTTTTCGAGAAAGTAAATTCAGCTAAAAGCGATCCTATTGAAACAAGCGCCATATTGCACCACGGTTTTGTTGAGATCCATCCTTTCATTGATGGCAATGGAAGAGTTGCAAGATTGATCACAAATCTGTATCTGATGGGAAATAACTATCCACCAATCGTTCTAAAAAAAGAAGACCGTCTAAAATATTACAAAGCTTTAAGGTCAGCTGACTCCGGAAACCTGAACCCTTTTGCAAATTTTGTTGCACAAGCTGTGGATGCAGGCTTAAGCTCATACATTTCCGTGTATGGAGGAAAAGATGAATTAATTCCTCTAAGGGAATTGATAGTTCAAACCCCTTATTCTCAGGAGTATCTAAGTTTAAGGGCAAGACAGGGAATATTGGATGCTGTTAAAAGAGGGAATGTCTGGTATAGCTCCCAGAACTCTATTAAAAAGTACATGTTGAAGCATGCTCAGAAAAGTAAGAAGGAACTGAAATAACAGTACCAAATCATTAAGAGGACGTTAAGCAGTTTGCTGCAATATCTCAGTATCTGCCAGACTCCAGACGACCTCACCATTGAATTTGTAATTGACCGGCTCTATCGGACGTGGGGATTTTAAGAGCCATCCTTTTATGTTCCTGGAATAGTTCTCTTCCGGACTCAAATGACGGCGATGGTCAAGCTTGAAATGAAAATCGGATTCGTACTCCATACATTCAATGAGGTTCACAGTTCCGATTATCATTCCTGTGGGCAGGTCATCGAGCTGCTCAAGAGGAACATCATAGTTTTCGTTCACCCATTTCAAGTCCTTTTTACGAATAGGCGCTCTGCTCGCATAGATCGCGATCGTTCCCCGAATAGAGGTATTCTTTGAACGTATGTCTATATTTTTCAGTCCATGTATTACCAGTGATGCCCATGGCTGCCTTATCGCAAGGACATGTATCTTCGGATATGGCAATGAATGTTCATCCCCGGAGTCGATCCCGCATTCAGCAAGCGTGGTCTGCTGATGTGTAGTGGGTAAGAAACGATCAAAATAAGTTGGTTCTTTTGGAACAACATCTACCTGCCATGTTTTGTCCAATTTAATGTTTGAGCTTGTGGATGTTGAATTTAGAACCATCTTTTCACCGTATCTATGTTATAAAAGCTACATTTATTATTTGTAGATTTAATCCAGAGTTAACTTATTATTTGGCAATATTTGTATTATTATCCTTCTACTACTCTTTTTTATATTTATTTTTTGTTAATTTCTCTAAAGTGAAAACGTGAGTTTCCTGCTACGTGCATGGATATATCGATAAAGTTTAAACACCTGTTAGACAAAAACGATCATCCACTTGTGTTTGTGGTACAAACATATACAGGTGACTTGTTATTATCAAGATTGTAAATGGTCAAGCAGGTTTAGAGAAGAGGAGTTCTACAGAGCCGTTTTTACGATTATTCTTATTTCCATTACCTCTTTTCCAATAGTTAGCTATATTTACATGGATGCAATTTAGAGTACAAGAATAGCTTATATACTAACAGGCTTATCAAAAGCGTCATAAAGCGCTATACATATCATTTTGATAACTTTGTAAGGTGAATATATGTCATTAGAAAACCCGAGAACACATTATACCTCACAGATCGATCCGGAAACGATCGGTGATGAGAAGGTCACCGTCTGCGGATGGGTACATGAAGTAAGAGACCTTGGCGGTATCTGCTTTGTGGTTGTCCGTGACCGCGAAGGAAGGGCACAGATCACACTTGTCAAGAAGAAGATCGACAAGGAGATCTTCGACGCTGCAAGAAAACTGGTGCGTGAGTCCGTAGTGGCTGTGACCGGTTCCGCAAAGCCGGAAGGCAAGGCTCCAAATGGCTATGAGATCATTCCTGAAGAGATCGTTGTCCTCAACGAGGCTGAATCACCACTTCCAATGGATACCACCGGAAAGGTTGATGCTGAACTTGACACACGTCTTGATTCCAGGTTCATTGACCTAAGGCGTGAAAAGACCACAGCGATCTTCAAGATACGCCATGAGGTCCTTCGTGCAGTGAGGAATTTCCTGTCAGACGAAGGTTTTATCGAGACATCAAGCCCGAAGGTCGTTGCAACAGCTACCGAGGGTGGTACATCCCTTTTCCCTATCACATACTTTGACAGGGAAGCATTCCTGAACCAGAGCCCACAGCTCTTCAAGCAGATCCTGATGTCCGGCGGACTTGACAGGGTCTTCGAGATCGGTCCTATCTTCAGGGCAGAGGAACACGATACCCGCAGGCACCTTAATGAAGCTACATCCATCGATATTGAGGCAAGTTTCGTCGATCACTTCGAGGTCATGGAGATCCTTGAGAACATGATCGCTTACGTCTATGAGCAGGTCATCGAGAACGCATCAGCTTCCCTTGAGAACCTTGGTATTGAACTTGAGGTTCCAAAGACACCTTTCATGAAGGTGCCATACAGTGAAGCTATTGACATCGTCAATGCTAAGGGTGAGGAAATGATCGAATGGGGTGGAGATCTTGGAACAGTTGCAGAGCACACCATTGGTGAGCATGTGTTCGAGGAAACCGGAGAATCACATTATTTCATTACCGACTGGCCAACCGAGATCAAGCCGTTCTATGCTATGCCTTATGAGAACGACCCACTCATATCCAAATCATTTGATATGATGCACAGGACAATGGAGCTTTCCTCCGGTGCCCAGCGTGTACACCTGCATGACATGCTTAAGGAAAGGATCGAATCACAGGGACTTAATCCTGATGGTTTTGAGTTCTACCTGCGTGCATTCAAATACGGTATGCCACCACACTCCGGATGGGGTGTCGGTTGTGAGCGTCTTGTAATGACAATGCTCGGTGTTGAGAATATTCGCGATACTGTTCTGTTCCCAAGGGACAGGAGGCGACTGTCACCTTAAGGGTGGCAGTTCCTATCATTTATTTTCCGGCAGAAGGGAATGAAAATGAAAGAAAGAAATGCAAATGCATCAAGTGCTGAGAAGCAGGCAGCAGGTATTGCAGCTGCTGATCTTGTGAAGAGCGGCATGGTAATAGGTCTTGGAACCGGCTCTACTACGGCTTTTGCTATTGCAGAGGTTGGCAGACGTGTAAGAGAGGAAGGTCTGGATGTTCTTGCAGTTGTTACATCCTATCAGGCCGAAATGCTTGCTATTGAAGCAGGTGTACCACTTACAAGCCTTGCAGAGCACCCTGTGCTCGACCTTGCCATCGATGGTGCAGACCAGGTCGATGCTAACCTGAATGTTATCAAGGGAGGCGGTGCAGCACACACCCGTGAGAAGGTCGTGGCCCATTCAGCAAAACGCTTTGTTGTGGTCGCTGATGATTCCAAGATGAGCAAGGAACTTGATCACTTCGTACCAATTGAAGTGCTTCCATATGCAAGAGAACTTGCAAAAAAGCAATTCATCGAACTTGGGGGTAAACCACAGATACGCCTTGCATCACGCAAGGATGGTCCGGTAATTTCCGATAACGGTAATGTCATCATTGATGTCGAATTCGGTACTATCGAAGATGCTGCTGAACTCTCACAGAAGCTTTCCGCTTGCGTGGGTGTTGTAGAACATGGTATCTTCCTGAACACAGACGAGGTCTATGTTGGTATGAAAGACGGTTCAGTAAAGATAATCAAGTGATCGTCTTTTTATAATATCCAATGCGTGGTTCCTGAAGACTAATTCGGAACCTGCATTGTGCTTTTTTTATTTTTTAGACTTGCTGTTATAATTTGGTTTATATATTGGTAACAAAAAAAGTTAGAGAAGGCATTTCATCTGTATTTTGGTTTCTCGTTAGCACAAAACATGAAGACTTCTCCTTGTTGTTTTTAATCGAAAATTTATTGGTATATAGGTTTGATCAAACCCTTTTAACACCCATTTCTTTCAATGATTCTTCCATGTTGAAAATCTCAGTCATATTCTCGGCTAAGAGTATAACAGCAAAATCACTGGACAACGGCAATGTATCGCAGCTAAAAGGAAATACGGAATTTAATTTTTTGCCATCATAGAGTAGTGGCCCAATACGTTCAGTGAGCTCTAGAAATGAACATGCAGCTGTCTTGATCTTTATAAATTTCCAGTATGGAATGGGTGATATCAATTCTTCAATATTATCTACGATCATGCTCACATAAGAGGAACCATTAAAACGAGCGTTATTTTCAACCGGAAATATGCCATCATCTGATACAATATAATCGATACCGACTACACCCCGATATCCGAATTCAGCCATATTAGTTACAATTTTCGCAGATGTTTTTGCAATGTAATTTAAAATATCTGGCGAGGGATTTTCTCCTTTGAGTGTACCAATGTGTACCATACCCCTTTCGCATATTTGATCCCGTATACCAAGAGAGTTTATATTACCTTCTCTACTGATCGCCCACTGATCATTCGGAGAAGATGAGACATTCAGAAAAGGCTCAATGATAACAGATCTTTCACCGCTAACTGCAATTTCATGATATATTTCAGAAATATCATTGCCTTTAGTTTTGTACAACGACATACCGGCTTCACCCAAAGTTCCGCGAATAATAACAGTTTCGCAGGTTGACAGATATCCGTTAATGATGTTTTTTAGATCTGTACAATTTTCATTGTCTTCAGGATGCATTTCAAATGAAGTGCCTTCGACAACAGCTATGCCCAATTGTTTACATACGGTCTTAAAAGCGGACTTATCATTATATATTAGGGTTTCAGTTTCAGTCGCTCCAAAAAGATCAGCGCCAAGAACTTTTGCAGCTTCAGTTTCCATACGCCCTGAAAACCATGGTACATATACAGGTTTTTTCCTGCTCTGCCTGATGATCTTTTTAACTGGTTCAGGATCATTAACGATGAGTTCCGAGAGCGTCATCTCTTTTGAATGAGCACTATATTCTATGATATGATCCGACCCCAGACCATGGGAACGCAGCCATTTATGATACTCGGAGTCCAGCTTTCCGCGTAGAACTACCACATCATCACGGCGTGCTATCGGAAGCGCTCGATCACATTTTGAATTAACGGATGCATCACGGCGCGGGAACTGTGAAAAACGATCTGCTCCGTAAATTATTAGCTCATTGTCATTGTTTGAGATACATTTTCTGAGTGATTTATATTCATACATTAAATCTTCCTTTTTTTAGATAAGTAGTTCCCATTTTATTGTTACTTGCTCCACAGTATCCAGCTATAGATGACTGTTAACACCAGGACATAAACCAAGAGAACAGAAAACCACCTGCCGGAAAACTTGGGCGTTCGGACTGGTGCTAAATTAAAGACAGCCATGATCATAAACAGTGCATACATAACGACTAAAAAAATCGGCTGGCTGAAAAAACTGTCAAACAGAAAGACAAAAGCAAGAATAATGACATTGTTGTCAAGTGCCAATCCCATGTATGTCGAATCATCGACCAGGCCGAAAACATTGAAATAACTCAACCGTATTGCACTGACGGCGACAATCACGAACGCTCCGGGTAGGAACCATGGGCTGAATTCTCCATAGCTCAAGAGAAATACAGCGGGGCAAATTCCAAAACTTACAATATCTATCAATGAGTCAAGCTGTCCCCCGAAAGCTCGATGTTCATCAGTTCGTCCCTTCATCCGGCGAGCAATGAGTCCATCTCCCCAGTCAAAAACAACAGCCCAGATCATTCCAATAATTGCAACCGGTAAATTGCCGAATATGGCATAATATATACTAAGGACCGCACATAACAGTCCTGCAAGCGAACAGATATTTGGAAGATCCCGGGCGAAAGCAAGCATTCCTATCTGATGCGATTGCTGATGATCAGAATCATTCATCAGAATACTTCCACTTTGTTGGAGTCAATAACATCTACTAATGCTTCAACTAATTTGCAATTTTCCGCTTCAGTACGGCTGGCGATACGAACATAACGGCCAGAGTCAGGTAAAGTCTTGTCTTGGCAGTGTTTTATGTACATGTTATGCTCGATAAACAATCTCCGTGTGACCTCTGGACCACTTTGTGCGTGATCTGGCAGGCGGCAGAAAATAAAGTTTGCATCGGGTTTGTAAACCGTCATTCCCGGGATAGCACACAGGTTTTTATACAGATTATCCCTGTCGATACGTACCTGCTTACAGCTTTCGACAAATTCCTGTCTGTAATCGGGCAATATCCGCAGAAACTCTTCGGCAAATCCGTTAATATTCCAGATATGTACGCCTTTCCTTACAGATTCAGCAAATGCTGAATTTGCAGTTAGCATATAACCGATCCTGAGACCGCAGATACCATAGGCTTTGCTCATGCTTTTAAGGATCGCTATATTTGGATAATGTTCGAGTTCATGTTCCAGAGTTGTTTGATCAGGGTCATGTACAAAATCCATGAAGGATTCATCGATGATCAGCATACAGTCATGGTTTGCAAGTTTTTGTGCAAGAGATATTAGATCGGACTTGGGAACCACTATAGATGTTGGATTATTAGGTGTTACCACGACAGCAACATCTGCTTTAACCTTGATCGCTTCAGCAGCGAATTTGTCTACATCCAATTGAAAAGATGGAAATTCAAGAGGAAATTCAACTACCTTGCCTATTGGCGCTGCATTCGCATATTCATTAAAAGAGGGTACTGGAACGATCAACTTGTTGGATATGTGGCCGGATATAATTTTGATAAGTTCGGCAGCGCCGTTTCCTACAACAATTCTTTCAGCAGGTTGATGGATCAGATCACCTATAAGACCGGCAAGAGCATCCTGTGCGATCGGATAGTTAAGGACAATGTCGTGAATTTGATCTTTAAAGCTTGTAAAAACTGCTTCTGGCGGGAAATATAGATTGTAAAGATAAGCATGATCTATAAAGTCATGGCGATAGTAACCACCATGCTGTCCGGAAATGAATTCATATTTTTCAGTTTGAGTCTCATAATTATATTTCATCATGTATTCTCTCCCTTGAATTGATTTGAGGTGGTACTTCACTTTTTTAAAGTCTTAGCCTGACGAATTGGCTTTAAACCGGAAAGTGAACGAGCAATCCTCACCTTCACCCCGCATTATGATTGTTGGAAAAACGGCTTTGATCTTCCAGAAGTATGCGGCGTGGTGTCGTAAGGAATTATTGTTTCATATTTGTCTGCCTAAAATAGTGTCTCAGCCTTTGCCAGATCCGCAACTGTGTCTATTTCATACCATCGCTTGCTGTCAAAAGAGACTGTTTTAAGGGCGAGACTACCATCAGCTACCATTTCTGCAAATACGGTTTCATAATAGTCATTTACTCTGCCGGCTGAAATGTACTGGTCAAGTCTTTCTGTAATACGATGCCATGAAGATAGTGAAAAACTGTAGATATTAACAGTCTTGTATCTGGTCTCATCAAAAGTCCCAGCAATACCATTTTGGAAATTCTTAACATTTTGGGATCGGTTGACTGTGACAGTGGAACCATTCATCCACGATTGCATGCGTGCTACAGCAATTCTGTCAGGAGAGCACATGTCATCCAGAAGAGATCCATCAAAAACAAGATCACTTTCAACAAGCAAAAACGGCTCATTAATAATATTACGTGCCATCCAGAGTGAATATATGTTATTGGTGGTCGCGTAAAGGGGGCTTATAATAAAATCGATCTCCATTCCGCAAGTCCGTGTTTCTAAAAAATCACGAATGCATTTTTCCTGGTACCCTGTGACCACAACAAGACGTTTGAAGCCTTGCTTTTTCAAATTGATGACAAGTCTTTCAAGAATAGACGCCTCATGAACCATTGTGAGGCATTTCGGTGTGTCGCGTGTCAGAGGATAAAGACGGCTGCCCTTTCCGGCTGCCAATAATAATGCTGTAGTTATGGATCCATTACCACGATTACTGTGGTCTGAGTTCATTGTATATCCGATTGTGTGTTTTCCATCCTATATAAAGGAGTTGATAGTACTTAAGGAGGGTGGTGGGAATATCGGTCAATTCTCCCTCAGCTGCTAAATTAATTTAAAGATGGATATGCTGAAGTCATCAAGTCATTTCAACTTGCTGAACTGATCTTACAAAAAAACATGTGGAAAGACCTGCAATGGTCACCGGACCGATAATGCATGTGTTTTCCACGATCTTTTTAAATTTCTGCTCACGGGCCAATAAATGGTCTCCGTTGATGTTATATTGTATCCAATAATGCTAAATTTTGAAAGACCGGTGGTATTCAATTCCACCTGACCGCTGACCTCTACCGAAGATGTTTCGTTTATGGTCTTTTCCACAACTATAGTGTTGTTTTCGGTAACTATATTTTTTGAGAAATTCTCACCGAAAATTGGTTCTACCGAATTTACGTATACATCTTCATCCCCGGAATTATACAATGTGATATCATAAGACCAGATGGGAACGTCAGTATTGTTCTCATCAGCGAAACGCCCACCGGCTGACATTTCCGGTACTTGTATTCCACCGGGAGACTCTTCGATAGTTGCCATGTCATTGATACTATATCCAATTGCTATTCCTAAAAAAAGTATAAGAAGTCCATGTACAACTGCTTTATCCATTTAGCAAAAACCCCCACTACTAAAAATCAGGCTCTGTAGAAATCCATCTTTTCTTTTCATTTTCTCACATCATTTCATATACAACAGAGGCAAAATCATAAAAGATTTAAACTAAATTAAAACAAATATAATCTTGCCTTTTTGGTGTGGGATTTAGCTATTGCTGCTAGACTTCGCAGAGTTCTACACTGCAATAAAATTATCCGAATCTTTATAAATATTATGGCAACTATTTGTAAAATTTAAAATTCGTTTTAAAAAATATAGTTATTATTTTTAGTATCGAACATATTTTTTGTTTTTCGATAATTAAATTAAATAATCTAAAATCTCATGGACAAATATTCACATCGATCCTGAAAAAAACATGGGGGGAATCTTTGTGCAAGGAAGTACAGAAATCAAGTAAAAGAAGTGAAATTTAAGATATTGATACACAACCTTGATAGGTATGTCAAGGTTATGTATTTGGTTTAGTTGAGGATTCTACAGAGCTAAAAATCACTCATCCTCTCTCATCGGGCAGGCACACATCTCAAGTAATGCTTCCTCACTTGTCTGTGAACCACGTCCTATAACGAGATCTCCTTCCTTGACCTCTGTTCTTGCACTTGGGCTGTACACCCAGCGGTCATCGCGCTTGATGGCCATAATATGAACACCGGTCTCGGTTTCAAGCTTTAGTTCCCTGAGACTTTTACCTATGATCGGTGAACAGCCATCAACCTGTATCTTTGTTATGACCTCATCGGATTCACGTACTGCTATGGTGATGATCGGGTGCAGGTCTATATCACGAAGAACAGTGTCTGCAATGCCGTATGCAGCGTCTGAGATAAATTCGGATGCATTGGCCAGGTGAAGCAGACCACGCAGCTGGTTCACGTCAGGAACATGTTTTGCAGTTTCAAGGACCCAGTGCTGGAGATCGTATTTCATCTCATCCATTTCGGATTCAAGGGCTTTTACTTCTTCAGCGATATCCGTGTTGTCAAAGAGCAAGGCTGAATATGCAAGTCCTACAGAAAGCTCTGCGGTGTTCTTCATATCAACAATTATGTCAACCGCCTTCTCGAGGTCCCTCAATACTCTCTCGTGCTCTACCTTGCGCGGGGTGTATTCCCTCTGGGTAGCAAGCTCCACAAGTAGAGGAACACCTTCATCGTGACCTCTTGCAAAGATCACATCATCTGCACGGATGCGTGTGTCGTGATGTGGGTCGTATATCCAGTCATCATGCCTGCGGATCGCAATTACCAACATACCGGTCTCGACCTCAAGTTCAAGATCTCCCAGGGTGCGTCCGCACATCTGAGAATCCTCATTGACAGTAGCTCGCACAATGGTCTCTTCAGCTTCCCGGAGTGCAAGTTTAAGCTCAAGAGGGATGCCCATGTCCATCTCTACGATCTTTGCAATGTCACCTGCTGCGTTGGCAATGTTCTCAGCAGATGCTGCCACCTGAAGAACGCCTGACATCTCCTCGGCCTCATCGATGCGGCGTGTGCTTAACATTGCAGCCATTTTCATGTGGTAATAAAGAGTATCCATCCTTTCTTCAAGATGAAGTACTTCTTCGGCAATGTCCTCATCATCATATATCATTGCAGAATAAGCAAGATCTACCATCAGTTCCGATGTGTCCTTCATTTCAATGAGAAGGTCCTTTAGATTTCTGGGAATGTACTTGATTTCTTTGAGGCTCATGTTACTTGTACCAGCTGTTATCTATGATCTTTTAATTATTTATATATAATCGTTTTTCATGATCGTTTTTTTAAATGATCTGCATTAGATGTAATGTTACGAAGATGGCTGTGATACCCACGAGGTCTCCCAGCGTGGCGATTATTGGAATGACAGTGTCATCCGGGTCAATACCGAACCTGTGGGAAGCAAATGCTATGGCTATGGTGGCTGAGAATACCGCTAACAGCTCAAACATGCTTGAGATAGTACATATCTTGAAGAGCGTGAAGAATCCAAATCCATTCCCAACAAAACTGCCTATTATCCAGGCAATTATACTCAGGACCACTGAAGCGGACATTCCCACGATGAAAGCTGCGATCACACTGTTCTTCACTACAGGGTTCTTCTGGATGTGTGTTGTACCGATACCCATATGGAATGCAGAAGCCAGTCTTGCACCCAGCATGCTGCCGGTATCCCCGCCTATTTTGATCAGTGCAGGGATCAGCAGAAGTACGGTCGGGATAGCAATAAGGTTGTCAAGCTGCGAGTTTAACATCTGTCCTGCAGTAAGTCCAAGCAGCGATGTGAGGAACAATATAGGAAGTCCCCTGTTGATGATGCTGCGTATGGTATAGTAGCTCATAACATAAGCACCACCTTTGCGGACAGGAATATCATAAGAATGGAAACGATGTCTCCAATAGTGGCAATAGCAGGCGTTACTACGTTGTCAGGATCGAAACCGAACCTGAACATACCTATTGCAAGGAATACAGCGATCACAGAAAGGATGATCCCCGATGATACACCTGCAAGCACTGCGATCAATGTAAGTGACAATACTCCTGCACTTTCAAGCCCCAGCAGCACCGTCATACCATGCCCCAGTATTCCGAGAATCACTGACAGGATCAAACTAAGTAAAAGCGACCCAAGGATGTTATTGGTAAGTTCCGGATTGTTCTCGATCTTCGTAATAAGACCCATGTGGATTGCACTTCCAAGCCGTGACCCAAGGGTACATGATATATTCCCACGCATACCAAGAACCGCAGGTGCAATAACGATCAGCCCAGGTATAAGCTCAAGCTCATCCGTCATCCCCACAAGAATTAGACCAGCCACAGCTCCTCCTATAGTCGCAAGGATCTGGAACGGCAATGCCTCTTTCACAATAGACCGAATGCTGGCATAATCTCCCAGGTATTCTTCTTCTATCTCAACATCGTCGTCTTCTTCAGCGTGGGAGCTGTGAGACATAGTCTGCTATTTGTACTTTTAGTATTAAATGATTTGTGAAAGGTGTAGTTTTATTTGATTTGGGGAAGGGGATTTTTATCATTCTCTGAGTTCGAATCTTACACCCCGCAAAGAAAGTCGGGGTAATAGGTATCTTGAAAAACAGATACTCAAAAATTTACGAAGTTCTGAAATGTCTAATAAATGATTTTAGTTTACAATTGTAGATTGATTAAAACTTCAATTACATCTCTTAAATCCGTAGTTCAATTTTCAGTGATCAATGTATTTGGATTAAACTTATCGTCCATATTATTCCATATCTTATGGAACTCTCTAAGATCAATCAATGCTTCAGAATGAACTTCAATTAAGTTAGGTAATTTTCTAACCAGAGGCAATTTCCTAGTGAAAATTTCTAGAGGGCTTTTCCATTTTCAGGATATCTTGCAATGTTAGAAAGTGGTAAAGTAATTATTGAAAGATAGTAAAGAGGTATTGTTAATAATGCATCTTTATAATGTATAAAATAATAATGTTTAATAACTTCCCACGCAACATCAAAATCTATCTTTTTGGAATCTTCTATGAATTTTAAGCTAGCTTCTTTTAGCTCGTTGTTTTTAGACAAGATCTCTGAAATTTCATTAATATTTTGTAACCATTCATCTTTATTAATATTCAATTCAAAAAGCGCCTTCATTTCTTCATTAATCTGATATTTTGAACCTTCTATTTCCTTTAACCATTGATTAATGTCTGTTGCTTTTATGAATACCAAATCATCTCTTTGTTCCTTGATTGCATCAATTGTTTGAATATTGTTATCAGATTGTCTAACAATATCTTTAATTTCCTCTTCTTGGAAAAAAGGTAATTCTTTATATAGAGAATGTTTTTCGGAACGTTCCAGTATCTTGTTGAATTTTTGCTGTGCCTTACGACTATTCTTTTGATGAATAATTATAGATTCGTGGCCAATTTTTTTAGAAAGATATTTTTCACTGTGATCATTTATTAGTGTAGCCAAGGATTTATTCGCTTTTTCAACACTTTGAGCAAAATAGAATACGGCTTGAGGGTACAATTTATTCTCATAAAGCATTCTGGATGCCTCTAGATCCCTTTCTGCAATCTCCAATAACTCCTCAGCCAAATCCATTTCACTTCGTCCGTAAAAGTTTATATTTCAAGAAGATTACTCACAGCCACTTCCATCAATATCTCGCTATCAGATTGTGCCTGCTTTATCTTTGCTTCAAGCTGGTCGCATAATAACATGAGTTGATCTACTTTGGCCACTATTCGTTTTTGTTCATCGAAGGGTGGTAGAGGAAACATTATATTGAGAACATCATTTCGACTAATACCAGGTATCGCAATTCCTGTTCCAATACTTTGGAAATAATCATATTTTGCTTGAATAAACAAATGAACATACCGGTATTCTAAATAATTGCAACGTATGGCCATTAATTGTCTACTAATTGCAATTTCATCAATATTTGCAATATTATTTTTACCTAAACCTGATCCTTTCACTGTAATTAAAATATCATTTTTTTTCGCAATTGCTTTTGGCTTTTCTGTCCACTTAGATATATTCAGTACTTCACTAATTTTAGTATCCGTATGAAATAATGTTACTCGATAGCTATATATGCGGCGAATTCGCCGCCATATGTCAATTCAAACCTCCAACTCCAGACATACTCCTAAAGTTGAATTAAG